>CADCPZ010000162.1 GCA_902803475.1 uncultured Prevotellaceae bacterium | reverse complement strand
GGCGGCCAATTCTGTATTTGCTACTACCGGTGATGCCGCTGCCAAGATTCCCGTCAAGACCGATGGAACACCTTATTTCGCCGGAGCTCTCGACTTTGCCTCTTCACTCTTCGGTTACGTCATCTATGCATGTGTCAACTATCTGAAGTGGATCGGTATGGGTGTACTCACCCTCGTTACCCTCGCCATGATGGTATGGAACCGTATGCGTATTGTGAAAGATGAAAAGATGGCCAAGCAGGAAGCATAACAGAAAACAAACAATTAAATTCTAAAATATGATGAAAAGAACAGTTATTTCATTAGCATTGCTGGCTGCAGCATTGGTAGCACCAGCTCAGCAGAAGGTGAATTTCCAGACTGCCTGTCATCCTGATGACGTGAAACACTACGACACAGAGAAACTTCGTGAGCGGTTTGTCATGGAAAAAGTCATGTCACCAGACTCCATTCTACTCACTTACTCCCATTATGACCGTTTTATCTTTGGTGGTGCGATGCCTGTAAACAAAACGCTGAAACTGGAAAACTTCCGCGACCTGGGACTTGACGTAGATCCAGGCATTAAGGATAAGTATTTCCTGTATAATCGTGAGTTGGGCATTGTTAACTGCGGTGAGGGTGATGGAGTCGTCATCGTTGACGGTAAGGAATATGCCCTTTCTCCGAAAGAGGCTCTCTACATCGGTCGCGGACATATTGATAAGGATAAGGATGTAAATAAGAATGTAGAGTTCCGTTCCAAGAATGCTGCTAAACCTGCGAAGTTCTATTTGAATTCAGCAACAGCCCATAAGCATTATAAGACTCAATGGATTACCCTCGATGGTCGAAAGGGGTCTTTGAAGGCTGCTGTATGGGGGCCTGTAGGTTCTTTGGAGGAGTGCAACAACCGCACCGTTTATAAACTCATCGTCAATGATGTATTGGAGGAAGGTCCTTGTCAGTTGCAGTTGGGCTTGACTCAGCTGAATCCGGGTGCTGCCTGGAATACGATGCCTCCTCATCTTCACGGTCGTCGTATCGAGGCTTACTACTATTTCAACCTGCCGCAGGATCAGACGATTGCCCATATCATGGGACAACCTCAGGAGAGCCGTGTCGTATGGTTGCATAATGAGCAGGCTATCATGTCACCAGAGTGGTCTATTCACGCGGCTGCAGGTACCTATTACTATACCTTTATTTGGGGTATGGCGGGAGAGAATCTGTATTATAATGATAAAGACAATATTCCCGTTATTGATATTCAATAAAGAAATACCATAAAAAGAAAAAACGAAAAATAAACATCAATTATGAACCCTATTAAAACAACAAAAATGTCCAATTTCCGTTGGGTCATCTGTGCGTTGCTCTTTTTGGCAACGACTGTTAACTACATGGACCGACAGGTGTTGTCGCTGACTTGGAAGGATTTTATTGCTCCTGATTTCCATTGGTCTGACAACGACTATGGTACAATTACCGGTTGGTTCTCTATCTTCTATGCTATTGCAAACCTCTTTGCAGGTAAGTTCATCGACTGGATGGGTACAAAGAAAGGTTACCTGATAGCAATCTTCGTATGGTCGCTGGGTGCATGTCTCCATGCTGTCTGTGGATGGGGTGCTATGGGATTAGCAGGAGGCAGTATTGTTGCACTGACAACGATTTCTGTCTATCTCTTCCTGGCTTGCCGTTTGATTCTTGCCGTTGGTGAGGCGGGCAACTTCCCTGCTGCCATCAAGGTAACAGCAGAGTTCTTCCCGAAGAAAGACCGTGCTTTTGCAACTTCTCTTTTCAACTCAGGAGCCTCTGTAGGTGCTTTGGCTGCTCCTGCTACGATTCCTCTGTTGGCTCGTGCCTGGGGATGGGAGATGGCGTTTATCGTCATCGGTGCTCTTGGTTTCGTATGGATGGGCCTTTGGGTATGGCTTTATGACAAACCCGCAAAGAACAAACGCGTCAACCAGGCTGAGCTGAACTATATCGAGCAGGATGTTGACATCGCTGATGTTCAGGATCGAAATGCTGAGAAAGAAGAGAAAACTATTCCGTTCTGGCAGTGCTTCAAGTACAAGCAGACTTGGTCATTTATCGTTGGTAAGTTTATGACTGACGGTGTATGGTGGTTCTTCTTGTTCTGGGCACCAGCATACTTCTCTGACCAGTATGGTTACACATCAGACTCAACGATGGGTATCCTCCTGATCTTCACCCTCTATGCCATTTGTACGATTCTGTCATTTGGTGGTGGTTATCTGCCTAAGATTTTCGTAGAGAAATACGGCATGAACCCATACGCTGGCCGTATGCGTGCCATGTTGATTTTCGCCTTCTTCCCACTGTTGGGCTTGCTGGCTCAGCCTCTGGGCGTTTATAGTGCTTGGTGGCCTGCTATCTTGATTGGTTTGCTGGGCGCTGGTCACCAGTCTTGGAGTGCGAACATCTTCTCAACAGTGGGCGATATGTTCCCGAAGTCAACGATTGGTACCATCACAGGTATCGGTTCTATGGCAGGAGGTGTCGGCTCATTCCTGATCAACAAAGGTTCAGGTATGTTCTTTACTTGGGCTGATGGTCAGGGTAGCGCGTTCTCCTTCTTCGGTTTCGATGGCAAGCCGGCAGCCTATATGGTCGTCTTCTGCATCTGTGCCGTTGCCTACCTTATCGGTTGGTGTATTATGAAGGCACTCGTTCCGAAGTACAAACCCATCGTCATTGAAGACTAATCAGATCATAACTTCAACAAATAAGGCAAGGATGCTCATTCCTTGCCTTATTTTTATGCAGCTTTTCTTGGGTATCAGCAGAAAACTTCTTATCTTTGTACCGAAAGTCAACGAAATCAATCATCATGGAAATCGTATTATATATTATAATAGGTGCAATTGGAGGTTTCGCTGTAGCTTGGCTGTGGCGGAACGGAGAATTGGTGAAGGCTCAGCAGGAATCGAAACAAGCTTTGCAGAGGTTGGAAGAGGAGCGTAACCGTTCCGAAGAAAAAGTACAGGCTGAACGACTGCATAGCCAGGAGTTGCGTGCCGAGATGGAGAAACAGCAGGAGGCGAAAAACCTCCTGGTGCAAGAGGAAATCCGCAATATGGCAACACAGATGCTGAACGACAGTCGCAAAGAGCTGAATGCAGCCGACAAGGAACGTTTAGATGCGCTGCTAAATCCGCTGAAGGAACGCATCGATGCCTTTCAGAAAACAGTGCAGGACAACAGCAAGGAGGGCGCGCAGCATAAGACGGAAATCAAATCGACCTTTGAGGCAGCGATGAAGATGCTGCACGAGGAACAGGAACGTACCGTCAAACAGATGCGTGAAGATTCAGAGCGGACAGTGAAGGAACTGAAGGAGCAGACTCAGCGTATCGGTGATGATGCCGCCAGTTTGACACGGGCCTTGAAAGGTGACTCGAAACTACAAGGAGATTGGGGCGAGATGATTCTGGAGAAAACCTTGGAGGACTGCGGACTGGTGAAAGATGAACAGTTCTTCTTGCAGGAAAACTATAAAGACGAGGATGGCAACAACTATCGCCCTGATGCAGTCGTCGTCTTCCCTAACGATGAGCGGGCAGTCATCGACTCGAAGGTATCGTTGACGGCCTATCAAGAAGCGCTCCATACAGAAGATGCCGATGAACGTGAGCGTTTATTGAAGGAGCACGTACTTTCGGTGAAGCATCATATCGATGAACTGTCAGCAAAGAACTATGAGAAACTGGTGCCAGGAACAATAGGATATGTACTGATGTTTATTCCCTATGAAAGCGGGTATAGTGCAGCATTGAAGACTGATTCGTCCCTGTTGCAGTATGCCTATCGGAAACATATCATTATGTTGTCGCCTTCGAACTTGCTGATGGCATTACAACTGACTCGAACGATGTGGCAGAACTATCGTATGAACAAGAATGTAGAAGAAATCCTCCGTCAGTCGAATGACTTGTATGATAAGTTCGTAACATTCTCAGATACATTCTTGAAGATGGAAAATGACATCCAGCGTCTGCATGATGACTTTGACAAGGCAAAAAATCAATTACGTGACGGAAAAGGAAACATCATCAGACGGTTGGATGGTATGAAAGCATTGGGTATCACGCCGAAGAAGCAGATACCAGAAGAGCTTACGGGCAGTGAAGATTAAAAACTATCCCTCCCAATTGGGAGGGAGCTTAAGACTTTATCCCTCTAAAGGGAAGAGACCGAAGAGCTTGGCGTCAATCATATCTGTGACTTTTTGGAAGTCTTGTGGATTGTCACCAAACTTGATATTGTCGCCGTCGATGATAATCAGGTTGCCTTTGTATTCTGCTATCCATCCTTCGTACAGAGCATTCAGACCTTCCAAATAATCCAGTCGGATACTTTGTTCGAAATCGCGCCCACGTTTTTGAATCTGCGCCACAAGATTTGGAATTGTAGAGCGGATATAGATCATCAAATCAGGCAACTTTACCAGAGAAATCATCAAGTCGAACAAGTCAGTATAGTTTTCGAAATCGCGATCGCTCATCATTCCCTGCGCATGAAGGTTGGGCGCAAAGATACGCGCATCTTCAAAGATGGTGCGGTCTTGGATGATGGTCTCGTCAGAACGCGAGATTTCTACGACTTCCTTGAATCGTTTGTTCAGGAAATAAATCTGTGTGTTGAACGCCCACCGTTTCATGTCGGCATAAAAGTCGGCAAGATAGGGGTTGTTATCTACAGGCTCATAGCGGGGGATCCAGCCATAGCGTTTGGCAAGTAATGTGGTCAATGTGGTTTTTCCACTTCCGATGTTTCCGGCAATAGCGATATGCATGGTTTTATTTTACGATTTTACGATTTTACGATTTCTTTCCTTATTTCCTTCCCTCCTTTTGGGAGGGAGTGGGGGCCGCCTCCTTATTCATCAGGGAAAAGGCCGAAGAGCTTGCGGTCTATTTTGTCGATGATACTGGCAAAGTCTTTCGGGTTGTGTTGGAAGTCCATCTCATCGACATCAACAACCAGCAGACGTCCTTTATATTTGTTGAAGATAAAATCTTCATAGCGTTCGTTTAGGTTACTGAGATACTCCAACGGCATGGTCTGCTCATAGTCGCGTCCGCGCTTCTGGATATTCTTTACCAGATGTGGAACCGATGCACGCAGATAAATCATCAGGTCAGGATAGCCGACAATGTCGGTCATCTGCTCAAACAACTCCATGAAGGTTTCATAATCGCGTTCGTTCATGTGTCCCATCTGGTAATTGGTGGCACAGAAGACGTAAACACCTTCGAAGATAGAACGGTCTTGTACGACAGTCTTGTCTGTCTTGGCAATGTTCAACAAGTCTTTGAAACGTTCCTTCAAGAAATAAACTTCCAGATTGAACGACCAACGATGGATATCCTTGTAGTAGTCTTCGAGATACGGATTATAGTCCACAGCCTCAAATCGTGCTTCCCAATTGTAGTGTTTGGATAGCATATTCGTGAGGGTGGTCTTTCCGCTTCCGATATTTCCAGCAATAGCAATGTGCATGGTGTGATTTTGTTTCGTTGATTCGATATGTCGTTATTTTGATTGCTTTTATTTCAAAAAACCTTGCGCTTTCAAAGCTGCGATCATGCCTGCCGACATCGCTTCATTGTCTTTGCGGGTATATCGGCAGTCGGTGAACACCTGTGCGAGTGTTTCCTTCTGATTGATTTTCACAAAATGTTGGTTTTCTTCCAACTGCTCTTTCTTTGTATAGAAACAGTCGATGCGTTCAGTTGTATAGTCTTCATAGGTTTCCTGATGGATGATGGAAGCCAAAGGTAGCCGGTCGGTGAATGAAGGGTCTTCATCGGGCCATCCTAATGTGATGGTTGCGACTGGAAACACCAACTGCGGCAGTTGCAACGTGTCGATAATCATCTGCGGCATATATACCGTAGTGCCCAAGAAGCATGTGCCCAGCCCTTCTGCCTCTGCGAGATTGCAGAATGTTTGAGTATAGAGCAGGGCATCAGTAGCTGCATTGATGAACGACAAGAAATTATCGTAGCCAGGATCAGCCTTCCTGTTTTGTGCCCAAAGGGTGGTGCGACGGAAGTCGGCACAGATGGTTAGCACGATGGGTGCTTCTGTCACCATCGGTTGGTTGAAGTGAGCAGGCGCCAACTGTTGTTTCTTCTCTGCAGAACGGGTGATGACAACACTGTACAACTGCAGATTACCCATTGTAGGGGTGCGCTCTGCTTCTGTTAACAATCGGTTCAGCAGTTCTTCTGAAACATCCTTGGTGCTATATTTCCGTATGGTCTTTCGTTCGTTGATGGTTTTCATGATTTCTTGTTTTCTGTCGCAAAGATACTGAAACTTGACAAAATACAAAATAAAACAACGTTAAAATCGTATAATTCCCGTCACCTTGTTTTAAATATAGTATTTTTTTCACCTTTGAATCAGGTAAGATGCACCTCAGCATAAAAAATAAATTAATTTATTTTGTTATGCGTTCGGTTTTCACTACCTTTGCGACAAATTTTGAACGCTATAATAACATGGACAACAACAAAAACAACCCCAGTGACATTTTCCAAGTAGTGGAAAAGCGTCCAACAGAATTGGAGTGTGACGTAGTACGTTTTCAGAACAACAAGGAGAAATGGGTAGCTTTTGTAGGTTTGCTCGACGGACGTCCCTACGAAATCTTTACGGGTTTGCAGGATGATGATGAAGGTATTGTGTTGCCTAAGACGGTCACCAATGGCAAAATCATCAAGCAGACCAATGAAGATGGTACCCATCGCTATGATTTCCAGTTTGTCAATAAACGAGGCTATAAGACAACTGTTGAGGGTTTGTCCGAGAAGTTCAATCCTGAATACTGGAACTATGCCAAACTCATTTCTGGTGTCTTGCGCTATCGCATGCCGATAGAGAACGTCATCAAACTGGTGGCATCTCTGCAACTCAAAGACGAGAGCATCAATACCTGGAAGACAGGTGTAGAGCGTGCTTTGAAGAAATATACGGTCGGCAGTGCTGAGGATTTGGATGACATCAAAGAGTAAGCTATATGAAAGTCGTTGACGGATACATCTATCTGCGGAACTTGAAGTTTCATGCCCATCATGGCGTGCTACCGCAGGAGCATGCTACTGGAAACGACTATGTGGTCAATCTCCGTATTGGTTATCCTTTGCAGGATGCCATGATGTCGGATGCCGTTGACGACACGTTGAACTATGCGGAAGTTTATCAGCTTGTAAAGGTTGAGATGAAACGACCGCATGCGTTGATAGAACGAGTTGCCGCTTCCATTGTTGAGGCATTGGAGAAGGCGTATCCTGCGATACAAACTATCGATATCGACATCCTGAAGTGTAATCCGCCGATGGGTGCTGATGGCGATGGGGCAGGAGTGGAGTTACATTTAAAGAAAGAACAGTCATGAGAAAAAAGATATGTTGTCTGTTGTTGATGACATTGATGTGTGTCGGCATCTGTTGTGGAGCTGATGATAAGTTTGTGCTTGTCATTGATGCAGGACACGGAGGTCATGATACAGGAGCACCAGGCTCATTTTCGAAAGAGAAGAACATCAATCTGGCTGTTGCATTGGCATTTGGTAAATATGTGGAGAGCAACTGTCCGGATGTGAAGGTCATCTACACCCGCAAAACGGATGTCTTTGTCACGTTGGCAGGTCGTGCTGATATTGCCAATAAAGCCAACGCCGATTTGTTTGTGTCCATCCATACCAATGCGCTGCCCAACGGTCGTATTGCCCGCGGCTTGCAGTCATATACCCTCACGCTGTCGAAAGCAGGTACCAACCTGGAGGTAGCCAAGCGCGAAAACTCCGTGATAGAACTGGAAGGCAACGACAGACAGCATCTCGCCAAATATGATCCGAACTCACCGGAAAATCAAATTATGTTTGAACTGATGCAGAGTCAGAATATGGAGCG
>CADCPZ010000161.1 GCA_902803475.1 uncultured Prevotellaceae bacterium | reverse complement strand
CTAACGACTGGAAATAGCGGAGAGGGATGGAGTCGGCTATACCACCATCGAGAAACTCCCGGCCTTCAATACGGACCGTCTTCGACTGCACCGCGATGTCTGGACCTACGAATACGATCAGAAAGGCCGATTGTGGAAAGAGTGGGAAAAGGTGTACTTCGAAGAGAAAGACGGCAAGATGAAAGAGTCGCATCAGGGCTTTACAAAAGACCCGCAGTTCGTGTTGGAGTACGATTTGGAGGGTCGTCTTGATGCTGCAACAGTCGGCAGCGACGAGCGTCTGAAATATGATGCTAACGGTCGTCTTATGCTGTGGATGTATATGAATAGTCCCGAAACGAAGGCCTCTGAATTCCAATACGACCAGCAGGGACGTCTGACGGGAACAAAATACTATTCGATTGACGGTATGGACGAGGCGGAATACTACGAGCTGAACAGCACGATTACCTACAACGAGCAAGGCGACATTGCGAAGATTGTGACTGCCACGTGGTTGTGCAACTCAAAGTGGGTACACAAGCGGAAGGTTCTTACACGCACCACAAACTATAGCTACACCTACGACCAGCATGGCAACTGGACACGTGTCAATGTAAGCGAAATGCAAGGCGGACGTTCTGAGTCGCTTGGCTACATCGAACGCACGATTTACTACTGGAAGAAAAAAGAATCATGATGCCACAGGAACAGGAGAGTGACATCAAAGAGATAAAGAAAAAGGTAGTCTTAACCGACTACCTTTTTATATTGTTCCAATAACCATTGTTGTTGTTCAGGAATGGTCATGTGGCTGTTGTCGAGGAGGAGCGCATCGTCGGCCTGACGCAACGGGGAGACGGCACGGGTGGAGTCGATGCGGTCGCGCTCTACCACATTCTTGTAGATGTCGTCGTAGTCGGCAGGCATCCCTTTGCCAATCAGCTCGTCGTAACGGCGCTGGGCACGAACCTCAGCGCTGGCGGTAACGAAGATTTTCAGTTCGGCATTTGGAAAGACGACGGTTCCGATGTCGCGTCCGTCCATCACGATGCCACCATGAAGCCCCATCTGTTGTTGCTGCTCCACCAGTTTTTCACGAACATAGGGTAGGGTGGCGATAGGACTGACGTGACTGCTGACTTCCATCGTGCGGATGTCGCGCTCTACATCTTCGCCGTTGAGGAAGGTGTGGATAGAAGCCCCCTCCAACCTCCCCCCTGATGGGGAGGCTTTTACTTCCTGCACTCCGATCAGTTTCTGGTCGATATGAATTTCGTTGAGACGTTGTTTGAGTTCTTCCTCGTGGATGCTTCCATCGGCATCAAACAGGTTGTTGCGCATCGCAAAGAGGGTTACTGCGCGATACATTGCACCGGTATCAACATAGATATATCCGATTTCTTTGGCGAGGTTCTTGGCCATCGTGCTCTTTCCGCAGGAGGAGTGGCCGTCTATAGCGATTGTGATTTTTTTCATGATGGGAATTATGGGAGTTATGGGAGTTATGGGAATTATGGGAAATTACGCATTACGCTTTACAAAGAGAAGGCGGCATTGACGACGAGGCTGCTCGATGAGATGTGGTATTTGCCGTATGCGAGATTGAGCTTGAAACGCTCTAACTGCAAGCCAGCACCAAAGGAGAAGCCTGCACCGTGACTGCTTTCTTCATCACCGCTTTGTATCTTCATCTCATCAGCACGGCGGAAGTTGTAGCCGGCACCAATCCAGATGTTTTGCGACAGGAAGATGTCGGCTCCGATATTCAGGTGGTTGATGAAACGATAGTTGTAGTGCGTCAGGTCGGTCAGCGTGGCAGAGAGGCGGACGGGTAGGGCTGCAAACGTTTTGCTGACACCAACCTGCAGGTCGAACGGCATCTTCTCATAAGTGTCGTCGTAGGCTTTCACCTGACCGCCCAGATTCTTGGCAACAGCCGATATCGACCATTCGTATTCGGGGTCGTAATAGTTGATACCCAAGTCAACACCCATCGCCAACGAGCTGTAGCTACCGATATTGGAATAGATGAACTTGGCGGTGATACCTCCCACGAACCGTTTGCCCAACTGATAGGCAAACATCGCGTTGATGGAGAGGTCGCTGGCCGAGAAGTCGCCCGTCTGGACGTTGTTCTCATCGACTTCCTTCATGCTGCCGTAGTTGATATACTGTGCGCCGGCACCCAAGGTAGCCTTTTCGCTGAGAATCATTGTATAGGAAGCACTGCCGTAGTGGGCACCGCTCATATAGTTCATGTAGTTCAAACCGATGGTCTTGTCGCTGACGCTTGCCGCCAATGCCGGATTGGAGAACATCAACGACGGATCATCCTCGATGATGGTGATGTTCTCGCCACCCAATGCTGCTGCATGAGCACTCACGGGCAGTCGCAAGAAATTGTATTCGGTTTGACTCTCCTGAGCCGTTGTTGTTACCACCAAAAGGGTCAGTAAGAGCGTAAAAACTACTTTTTTCATTTAATAATCCAAAATTTATCGGCAAAGATACTGCTTTTTTCAAATATCTGTGCTAAATTTGCGTGATAAAATCAAGCAAGCCGCTTTTACAATGCATAATTCATAATTCATAATGCATAATTTTTAATGCGGTCTTAATGATAACGGAAAAAGTTGCCGTTTAGTGTTTTTCATGGAGATAAAGAAGTCATATATTGCAGATTTGGAACGACAGAAAACGACTGGTTTCTTGTTGGGACTCATCGTGGCGTTGGCACTTTTCCTCGTAGGAATGGAACTGACGACGCGACAGTCGGCTGACTCTGCTGACGGGTTGATCGACGATATGGCGCAGGATTTGGAGTCGTTGCCCGTTCTCGACCAGAAGGATATGATGGCGGCAGCACCGCCGCCAATGGCGATGCCCGTTATCACGGAGAACCTCGTGGAGGTAGAAGAAGTGCAGCCTTTGGAGGCAGAGAAGCCCGTTTCTGAAGTACAGACAGAAACCGACGGCGATGGTGCGGCGATGAAAGAATCGCAGTCGTTGTCTGCCGTAGCCCCCGTAGCCCTCGATGAAAACGACAACCCGTTGAACTTCCGCGTGGTGGAAGAACTGCCAGAGTTTCCTGGCGGTATGGTGGCATTCATGAAGTGGCTGACGAAAAACCTAAAGTACCCGGCTACAGCCCGTTCGCAGAAGATACAGGGAAAGGTGGTAGTGCATTTCATTGTGAACAAAGACGGTTCTGTGACGGATGCACAAGTCAAAAAGTCTGTTGAGGCGAGTCTCGACCGAGAGGCGTTGCGAGTGGTCAACATGATGCCGAAATGGACGCCGGGTAAGATGCACGGAGAGGTTTGCCGCACCTTGTTTGCAATTCCAATAGAGTTTAAGATATAAATATGAAAACAGCAGAACAATTATTGTCAGAAATCAATGCGTATATTGACAACTTGCCGTACGACCGCAAGCCGATGAGCCTGTATGAACCGATTCGGTATGTGTTGTCGATTGGCGGTAAGCGTATCCGTCCCGTATTGATGCTGCTCGCCTATAACCTATACAAAGAAGACACTGAGCGCATTCTCCCGTCGGCATGTGCGCTGGAAACGTACCACAATTATACGTTGCTGCATGACGACCTGATGGATCATGCACCGATGCGGCGCGGTCATCAGACGGTGCACGAAAGGTGGGATGCCAACACGGCTATCCTCTCTGGCGACACGATGCTGGTGATGGCCTACGAACGGATGGCGCAATGTGTCCCTGAATACTTTCCTGAGGTGCTCCGGCTGTTTACGGAGACCGCGTTGGAGATCGGTGAGGGACAGCAGTACGACATCGAGTTTGAGACGCGCGACGATGTGACGGAAGAGGAATATATCGAGATGATTCGTCTGAAGACCAGCGTGCTGTTGGCGTGTGCCTTGAAGATGGGGGCCATTCAAGCTGGTGCTTCTGCTGAAGATGCTGAAAACCTCTATCGTTTCGGTGAACAGATGGGTTTGGCTTTCCAGTTGCAAGACGACTATCTTGATGTGTATGGCGATTCGGCAACCTTTGGCAAACGCATTGGCGGCGATATCGTTTCGAACAAGAAAACCTATATGCTCATCAATGCCTACAACAAAGCCAATCGTGCTCAGCGTGCAGAACTTGACAGTTGGATTCTGCGCAAGGACTTCAATGAAGAGGAAAAGATTACAGCTGTTACACGCTTATATAATGAAATAGGTATAGACCAAATGGCATTGGACAAGATTGCCTATTATTTCGAACAAAGCAAGAAGTATCTGGCTGCCGTCCAAGTTCCGGAAGAACGCAAGGCGGAGCTGCAAGCATACTCAGCCAAAATGATGCATAGAAAGAAATAAACCTTCTCCAAAATGATTGATACGCATGCACATTTAGACGGTGAGGAATATCTCAACGACTTGCCTGAGGTCATTCAGCGGGCAAAGGATGCTGGTGTGGAGAAAGTGTTTGTACCAGCTATCGACCAAAAGTCGATAACCACAGTACTTGCTGTCTGCCAGCAATATCCTTCCTATGCCTATCCCATGATTGGCTTGCATCCAGAAGAAGTTCGCAACGATTGGCGCGAGGTGCTTGAAAAGATGAGAGTTGAGGCTGAGGAAGGAACTTTCCTTGCCATCGGCGAGGTGGGTTTGGATTTCTATTGGAGCCGCGAGTTCGAACAGGAACAGCTGGAAGCTTTCGAGGAACAGGTACGCTGGTCGATAGAGACTCGTCTCCCGCTGATGATTCATTGCAGGAAGGCGCAGAATGAGATGGTCGCTATATTAAAAAGGTATAAGGATGAGCTGCTTGGTGGTGTGTTCCATTGCTTTACGGGCAATGAACTTGAAGCAAAAGAATTGTTACAGTTCGACCGCTTTGTGCTGGGTATCGGTGGCGTGCTCACGTTTAAGAATTCGCATCTGCCAGAAGTCCTGCCTGCCGTCGTTCCTCTCGACCGCATCGTCTTGGAAACCGACAGCCCGTATATGGCTCCTGTTCCGATGAGAGGCAAACGCAACGAATCGGCTTTCGTGGTGCATGTGTTGCAGAAACTTGCCGAGTGCTATCAGGTATCGGTAGAAGAAGTCGAGCGGCGTACCAATGAAACTGTAACCCGTGTGTTTGGTGAACTTCGTGGTTAAAGAATTATAAAATACGCACAGTTTCGCCGTTATTCGACAGAAAAATAATACTTTTGCATTCCGTAAACATTTGGAGAGGTGCTCGAGTGGTTGAAGAGGCACGCCTGGAAAGCGTGTAACCGGCAAAACCGGTTCGCAGGTTCGAATCCTGTTCT
>CADCPZ010000160.1 GCA_902803475.1 uncultured Prevotellaceae bacterium | reverse complement strand
TCCTTTCTCCACTGCCATCTTAACAAGCTGACCGACGCCCTTCTGGTCGAGCACCTGGAATGGGTCAACTTTCAGAATCTTCTTGTCCAGATATACAGGCAGGAAGGAAGCGATATCATCACGGCTATAGCCGAAAGTCATCTGTGTCAGGTCGTTCGTACCGAAAGAGAAGTACTGAGCAGCCTCAGCAATACGATCAGCAGTAAGAGCAGCACGTGGAATTTCAATCATCGTGCCAATCTCAAACTCTATCTCAATACCATACTCTTCAAATACTTCCTTGGCTGTCTTTTCAATAACCGCCTTCTGCTGCTCCAGTTCATGAAGCGTACCAATCAGCGGCACCATGATTTCCGGCTGTGGGTTCTTACCCTCTTTCTTCAACTCACAAGCTGCACCAAGGATGGCACGAGTCTGCATCGCAGTAATCTCAGGGAAGGTGATACCCAGACGGCAACCACGATGACCCAACATCGGGTTGTTTTCAGCCAGGGAGTCAACACGACGCTTGATTGTTTCAACGCTGACGCCCATCTCCTTGGCCATGGTCTCCTGACCAGCCAGATCGTGGGGAACAAACTCGTGCAAGGGAGGATCGAGCAGACGGATGTTCACGGGCAGACCATCCATAGCCTCAAGGATGCCCTTGAAGTCAGCCTTCTGATAAGGCAGCAACTTTGCCAATGCCTTTTCACGACCCTCAGCTGTTTCTGCAAGAATCATCTCACGCATAGCAATAATCTTCTTATCCTCGAAGAACATGTGCTCAGTACGAGTCAAGCCGATACCCTTTGCACCAAAATCACGGGCAATCTTTGCATCCTTCGGTGTATCGGCATTGGTACGAACTTGCAGTTTGGTGTATTTGTCACAGAGATCCATCAGTTCTCTGAAGTCACCACTAAGCTCGGCTGCCTTGGTAGGAACCTCCCCAGCATAAACCTGTCCGGTGGTACCATTCAGAGAGATATAGTCACCTTCTTTATATACAACACCATCAATCTCGACGGTTTTTGCGTGATAATCAACATTCAAGGCTCCAACACCAGAGACACAACACTTACCCATACCGCGGGCAACAACAGCAGCGTGAGAGGTCATACCACCACGAGCGGTAAGAATACCTTCTGCTGCAGCCATACCTGCGAGGTCTTCCGGAGAAGTCTCGATACGAACAAGCACTACCTTGTGACCATCCTCATGCCATTCTTTGGCATCATCGGCATGGAAGACGATTTGTCCGCAAGCTGCACCAGGAGAAGCCGGCAAACCCTGTGCGATAACCTTTGCACGAGAAAGGGCTACCTTGTCGAATATGGGGTGAAGCAACTCATCGAGTTTATTCGGTTCACAACGCATGATTGCAGTCTTCTCATCAATCATGCCCTCATGCAACAGGTCGATAGCAATCTTTACCATCGCAGCACCTGTACGTTTACCATTACGTGTCTGGAGGAACCACAGCTTGCCTTCCTGTACCGTGAACTCCATATCCTGCATGTCGCGATAATGCTTTTCCAGATTCTCCTGGATACCATTCAACTGTGCATAAATCTCCGGCATCGCCTCTTCCATAGAAGGGTATTTTGCTACACGTTCTTCCTCTGAGACACCTGCACGTTCAGCCCAACGCTGTGAACCCAGCTTGGTAATCTGTTGCGGTGTACGGATACCGGCAACGACGTCCTCACCTTGTGCGTTGACAAGATATTCACCATTGAACACGTTCTCACCATTGGCTGCATCACGGCTGAAACAAACACCCGTAGCACTGGTATCGCCCATATTACCGAATACCATCGCCATTACGCTGACAGCAGTACCCCACTCGTCGGGAATACCTTCCATCTTACGATACAGGATAGCACGCTCATTCATCCAACTGCGGAACACAGCGCAGATAGCGCCCCATAATTGTTCGATAGGATCATCTGGGAAGTCCTTACCCGTACGTTCCTTGATAGCAGCCTTGAAAAGTTGAACAAGCTTCTTTAGGTCTTCAACGGAGAGATCCTTGTCAAGTACAACACCACTCTCTTTCTTTACATTTTCAATAATCTCCTCAAACGGATCGATATCTTCCTTGTTTACAGGCTTCATCTCCAATACTACGTCACCGTACATCTGAACAAAACGGCGATAGCTATCATAGACGAAGTGTGGGTTCTGTGTCTTGGCAACCATACCTTCAGCCACCTCGTCGTTCAGTCCGAGGTTCAAGATGGTGTCCATCATACCTGGCATGGAGGCACGTGCACCAGAACGGACGCTGACCAACAGCGGGTTCTCCTTGTCGCCAAACTTGCTGTTCATCAATGTCTCGATATGCTTCACGGCGGCCATCACGTCGTCGTTCAGGATTTCCATTATTTTCTCCTGACCTACCTCGTAATACTCATTACAGCAATCGGTGGTGATGGTGAAACCTGGAGGAACGGGAACTCCAATCAAGTTCATCTCTGCAAGGTTCGCTCCCTTGCCACCGAGTTCCTCACGCATTTTTGCATTACCTTCAGCTTTACCATTTCCAAAGGTATAAACTCTTTTCTGACTCATAGTTTTTGTAATTATAATATAATGTATTTAAATTTTCAGTTGCGCAAAAATACACAATTTCCAAGAAATGTGCAAATTTTAAAGAAAAAAATATGTCACTTTGTTTACATTTAACGATTGTTTACGTACACATATTATAAAAATTAACGTAAGGGATAACCAAATTCGAAATTATACGTTACCTTTGCACCATCAAAAAGAAAGAAAGATGGCAAGAAAAAAGAAACCATTACCCATATTTGAGAATATTACCATTACGGATGTAGCAGCAGAGGGGAAAGCGTTAGTGCGCATTACAATACCTGAACACGATGGAACACCGGAGAGTCAACTGGTCGTTTTTGTTCCATTTTGCGTTCCTGGCGATGTTGTGGATCTACAAATCACCAAGAAGAAGCACAGCTATGCGGAAGCACGTGTCATTCGTTTTCATCAATACAGCGACATCCGCACAGCTCCTCCCTGCCAGCATTTCGGCATCTGCGGCGGTTGTAAATGGCAGAATCTCCCCTATCAGGAGCAATTGAAAGCTAAACAAAAGCAGGTATATGACCAGTTGACACGTATCGGACATCTACAACTACCTGTTCCTGGCACAACAGACGACAATGAAACAACTTTCCATGAGATACTCGGCAGTGTGAAGGAATATGAATACCGCAATAAACTTGAATTTGGTTTTTCCAACAAACGGTGGCTGACAATTGACGAAGTGAAGTCAGGAGCGACGTTTGACAACATGAACGCATGCGGATTTCATATCACAGGAGCATTTGACAAAATATTTCCGATAGAAAAATGTTGGTTAATGGATGACCTGCACAACCAAATCCGCAATAGCATCTACAACTATGCCATCGAACACAATTTGTCTTTCTTCGATCTGAAGGAACAAACAGGTCTGTTACGTGATTTAATGATTCGTAACTCCAATACAGGCGAATGGATGGTGCTGATACAATTCCATTTCGACCACAGGAGCAAAGAATATCTTAAGAAAGACGAATCAGATGCAGAAGCATTGCTTCAATATATTGCTGATAAATACCAGAATATCAGTTCTCTTATTTATGTAGATAACCAGAAAAGAAACGACACATTCGGCGACTTGGAACTTATTGTTTACAAGGGCAATGACCATATATTTGAGGAAATGGAAGACCTCCGTTTCAAGGTGGGACCAAAGAGCTTTTATCAGACTAATACCGAACAGGCATACCACCTTTATAGCGTTGTCAGAGACTTTGCGTTCTCTGAAGAATATGGAAAATCTGAAACACCTGAAAGCGCAGGAATAACCAGTAGCCAACCCCTTATTTACGACCTCTACACCGGTACAGGAACAATCGCTAATTTTGTTGCAAAAAATGCACAAAGAGTTATCGGTATAGAATATGTTCCTGAGGCCATTGAAGACGCCATAGTCAACTCCCAAATCAATGGTATTGACAATACCTTATTTTATGCTGGTGATATGAAAGACATCCTTACGGAAGAATTTATCGCAGAACATGGTCGGCCAGATATTATCATTACAGACCCCCCACGTGCCGGCATGCATCAGGACGTGGTCAATGTGATTCTAAAAGCCCACCCCAAACGCATCGTCTATGTCAGCTGCAACCCCGCGACTCAAGCACGCGACCTATCTTTGCTTTGCAGTGAATACCGCATTGAACGCATTCAACCGGTAGATATGTTCCCACATACGCCCCACGTAGAGAACGTTGTCTTACTGAAATCATTGACATAGATATGTGATTTTTTTCATATATCATTTGGCGGAATGAATAATTTTTGTAATTTTGCAAAAAAATCATAAAAAACACAATAAGCATCGTATGAAAAGAACATTTATCATGGCTATAATGGCACTCATTCTGATGGGTGCTCAGGCACAAGAGAAGAAAGAAGAAAGCAAGGGCATCAAGCTTCCTGCATGGATTAATCAATTGAAAATCAGCGGTTATGGAATGTTGCAGTATCAAGCAAGCACACAGGAAGGTGCGAAGTCTAACTCATTCAATCTTCGTTTGGCTCGTATCTCCCTCGATGGACGCGTGTTCAACGACTGGTATTGGAAAATGCAGTTGCAGGTAAACGGCAACACTGCTACCTTAGGTTCATCTCCACGAATTGTCGATTTG
>CADCPZ010000159.1 GCA_902803475.1 uncultured Prevotellaceae bacterium | reverse complement strand
TATAATAAGGTGTGCCGCTGATGGCACGCAACTCTTAGCGTAAAGCAATTTTTAATTCACTTATAATTATTTTATTAACTAAATTTTAAACGTATGAGAAAACATTTTCTTTTATTGTTTTTGATGGCTATCTTGCCGTTTACGGCTTGGGCAGCCAATCTTGTTGAGATTGGTGCAACGCTTGTTGCCCCTAGCTATGTGTATGGTGAAGGCCACACAGTGAAAGTTGTTTTTCAGGCCGTTACGCTTAACTTGGACGACGACCCTGGTACAATTGAACTTGTTGGCTACTATAACAATGAGGATTGCGCGGAAGAGCATGAGGTAGATGACATTGCTAATGCTGGTCAGGGCACCTATTGGGTAAAGGTTAAAGGTGTTAATGACTACGAGGGTGAGTTGAAAGCCTCTTTCATTATTAGTCCTCGTCCTGTAAAACTCAAGTTCTCTGACATTGAGGTAGGCTTCGGCTACCAGGCTGATCAACTTTATGTTGATGACGAGACCATCATCTTGGCTATGAATGAAGGTGCAAGTACTAAAGTTCAATTCAAGGATTATGATGAGGACGTATATGCCGCTTTGACACAAGAGCAGATTGAAGCTATGAATCTCGTAGTTGGTCGTGAAACTCCCACAACCTTTGATGCTGGCTTTTATAACTTCGTAAAAGTCAGTTCCAGCAGTAATTACGATGTTTCGATTGATACAACAACTCCTACCCAGTTCCATATCGCAGGTATTCAGATGAATACTTTCGATGATGGGGATTTCGTACTGACAGGCGGTGATGCTACTAAAGCGTACACTGGAGAAGCTATGGAACGTAATGTTGAGTATGACGGTGATGTTGATGGCGTGACTTTCACAGTTGCGTGGAAGGATGCTGAGAATAATGTTGTTACCGAACTGGTTAACGCAGGTAGCTACAAGGCTGTTCTGACTGGTACAGGTAACTATGAGGGTGAAAAGGTACTGGACAACTTCTTCCAGATTACAAGAAAGTCTCTGACCATCTATGTTAACCCGAAGGACGAGGCTTATACTGCTACCTCATATGTTGCTGCTAATGTAGAGTATACTATCGGTGGCCTCGTAAACAAAGATCAGGGTAAGGTTGACCGGTCTACACTGGTTCCCAGCGTTCAGAAGAAGGATGGTGACCTGTGGGTTGATGCTGAATTCCCAGTAAAGAATGTTGGTACTTATAAGGTTAGTGTTAATGCTGGCAATGCTAAGATTCAGACTGGTGTTAATGAAAACGAAGATCCCATTTATGGTAACCTCTCTGCTAACTATGAAGTTGCTACAACAGCAAGTGAATGGACTATCAGCAAGGCTGCTTTGACTCTTACTGCTGCTCCTCAGGAGATTGAATTCGGCGAAGACGTTCCTAATTCAACTGTAACTGCTACTGTTGCTGTAGCTGCTGAAAAGGCTTTGATTGAGGATGCGTTCAAGGCTCCTGCTGTTGGTGCTGATAACCAATCTTATGGTACACAGCCCAATATCTATACTCCTACACGTAAAGTTGCTGAGGATTACGAAGGTACAGAAGTGGAGGTAGCAGAAGCTTTAGCAGCTGCTAATGCCCTTTTGGCTAACTATGTTGACGAGCCAACTCTCGTTACTGGTTCTCTCTCTGTAGGTAGTGGCTCATTCACTATTATGCCTGTTATCGCTTCTAGACAATATGATGCAACTCCTCTTGCTGCTACAAGCTACTATGCTTATAATGGCAACTACACTCTTACTACCGATGACATTGATGTAAATACAATCAGCTATCGCTATCTGAATGTAACTCCAGGTGTAACAGGTGCACAATGGACAACTGAGGCACCTGCTGAAGTTGGTACATACCGTGTAGTGGTTTACGGTGGTGAAAATGTTGAAGACGGCGTTGCTGGTAAGGGAAGCTTCCTGAATGCAGTTCCCCAGTGTGACGAGGTTGAGTTCAATATTCTTCCTAAGGAGCTGACCATCACTATCACCGGAGCTACACTGCACATTGGTGACACTGAGGAGACTCTGGCTGCTCACACAGAATTCTCTGAGTACACTACTGTTAACGGTCAGAAGATTGAGTTCAAGCCTGTATTCGCTTATGATAATGAGGTACTGGTAGCAGTAGGTCTGACAATCGATCCTGTAACTGGTAAGATTAGCTATACTACTACAGCCGATGAATTCAATGGTGCTAATGCTATTACTGCTGAAATGGTTGCAGGCGATAACTTCAACGACAACTATCACGTTACGTTTATTCCTGGTAACTTGGCAATTCTAGCTAGTAGTCTCACACTCGATCCTGAGGATGAAAACTTGGCAGCAAAGATTGCTGAGGCAGCCCTGACTGGTCAGAACTATGACGTTGACTTTGATAACTTTACTCTGGAAGCCAATAAGTGGTACACAATGGTTCTGCCATATGCTACCAGTGCTCTGAATTTGGTTAAGCAGTTCGATACTTATGTTGTTATCAATACGCTGGCTAACTCATCTGTCAAAGAAGGTATTGTAACTGTTAACTTTGGTCTCAACATGGGTAACCTCGATGCAGGTACTCCATTCCTGATTAAGGCTGGTGAGGATATTGACTTGTCTACTATTGGTGCCATCAACACTTTGATTGTATCTGGTATTACTGCTGGAGCATCTGATAAGGCTACCTTCGAGGCCACTTATGAAAGCGGTAAGTCAATCCGTTGGGGTTACGACCTTGATGGAAATATTGATGAAGGCTTCGTATACGTAGATGCTCAGAATACTGACTGGGCTTCAGCTACCAACAAGTACAGATATCTGAATGTGGGTGAACAGAAGTGGAAAAACATCAAGAACAGTTCCCATGCCCTTGTTCCTATGGAGGCTTTCCTGAAGCTTAATGATCCAACAGCAACTGGCGCACGTGTCTTCGTTGAGGACATCGAGAATGGCACAACTGCTATCAAGGAGCTTGGCGTAGATGGTACTAACAAGGCTTACAGCGTAGATGGCTGGTATACAGTTGACGGCATCAAGCTGCAGAGTGCTCCTACAGAGAAGGGTATCTACATCAACAACGGCAAGAAGGTTGTTGTTAAGTAATCCCTCTTGATACACTAAAGAGTTCGCTCACCCTTTTGATGAGCGTGGGCGAACTCTTCACTTATTCACTTAGTTTTATAATTGAGAAAAGAAATGAAGAAGATTGAATACAAGGCTCCTGAGATGGAGGTTATCATGCTGAAGGCTCAGTCTGCCCTGCTCCAGATGAGCGGTGGCGATGCTAATATCCCTGTAGGTGGTGATGATTAATAACTTCTCAACAAAGAGATATTAATAACCCTAATGTTCTGGGGCGCAGGCTCACAAGCGCCTCGCGCCCCAGAATTTTAATACGCAAAGCTGTCATACGATGGCACGATAGGAAGAGCGAAACTTCGCTTTGCGACCATGCATATGAATATAATCATAAGAACGTACAACGAGACAGAAGTGTCTGTCGAGGAACTCTACGAACTGCGCAAAGCAGCATTTGAGCAATGGTCGGATGCAGGATTAAATGTATCGGAAAGAAAAACGTCGGTAGAACTGTTCCGTAGATACATAAAGGACAAAACGGTATTCGTAGCGCAGGATGAAGCAACAGGCGAGTTGCTTGCGATGCGAACGCTGACATTGAATTGGCGAAAAGGCTGTGCGTCAGAAAGCAACCTCTCTGTAGCGCCAAAAGCGAAAAGACAGGGAATAGCTACACGACTAATAGAAACAGAGGTACAGTGGCTGATAGAAAGAGGATATAGATACACCACCTGTTCTACAGCTATCCTAGCCATCTGGTCCGTGCAGTGGCACAAGAAGAATGGATACTACATCGTGGGATACAGCAGGAGTGAGCGTAACAACTACGCCTCGTACATCTTCCGCAAGCAGATAGCGACAGACGTACGCCACCATCCCACCGACCTACTCTGGACGAGGCCCTT
>CADCPZ010000158.1 GCA_902803475.1 uncultured Prevotellaceae bacterium | reverse complement strand
ATGGGTATGGGCGACAAGGACGTGCGCCGCATCATGGGTGTCACTCAAGAGGCCATCCGCTCCACAAGGCACAGAATTCAGCAGAATGGTAGGAAGTAAGGGATGTGAAAAACCTCCCGCTCACAGAACTCCCGCAGCGTCTCAAGGTCTAAACTGTTATTACTGAATCTTTGTTCCATCGTCCAATAGATTTGTGGGTGCAAAGGTACAAAAAAATCACTCGTCCTCCCAGTCGTCATCGTCAAAGAAGACGGGAGCGGTGAAAGCTTCCATCGCACGGCGGTCTTTCTTGGTGGGACGACCTGTGCCGCGAGCACGATTGACGAAACCGCTGATGCGACTCATCTCTAACAGTTCGTACTGCTTGGGATCGGTGACGTTTTCATAGATTTCAGGCAGGAGTTTGGCACCTACGCGCTGCTCTATACATTTGAGGATTTTGAAGGAGTATGTAACGGGTGGTTTCTTGACGTGTACCACTTCGCCTACCTTCACAGGACGGGAGGGTTTGACGCTGACACCGTTCATGGTGACACGTCCGTTCTTGCATGCATCAGCGGCGATGCTGCGTGTCTTGAAAATGCGGGCTGCCCACAGCCATTTATCAATCCTTGCTTCCACGTTTTCCTAACTTGTTAAACTGATTCATGGTAACATCGATGCCGGCGAGTACGAAGCTTTTGATGATGTCGGTACATAGCTCGATGGTGGGCTGGAGGACTTTCATGTCGTCGTCGCTATATTTTCCCAGTACCCAGTCTATTTGTCCACCCTGCGGGTAGTCGTTTCCGATGCCGACGCGCAGACGGGCATATTGTTGTCCGATAAGCTGTTGGATGTGTCCCAGGCCGTTGTGTCCACCATTGGAACCATTGGCTTTCAGTCGAAACTGTGCGAGCGGTAGTGCCACATCGTCGCTGATGACAAGCAGGCGCTGCTGGTCGATATTCTCTTTGTTGAGCCAATAGCGTACAGCGTTGCCACTGAGGTTCATATAAGTGGTGGGTTTGAGCAAGATAATTTTCCTGCCCTTCAAGGATGTCTCTGCCACATAGCCGTAGCGTTTGTCCTCGAAAACAATATTGGACGCCTTTGCAAAAGCGTCCAATACCATGTATCCAGTGTTGTGGCGGGTGTCAGCGTATTCAGCGCCAGGGTTCCCCAGTCCACAAATTAAGAATTTGTCCATGTTTTAAGAATTACTCAGCTGCTTCAGCCTCTGCAGAAGCGGCAGCAGAACGAGATGCACGTGTAGCCTTCACAGAGCATACGATAACCTGTGCGGGGGTAGCGATTTCGAGACCTTCGAAACTGAGTTCACCTACCTTGATGCTCTTGCCGAGCTGCAAGTTGGTAACGTCGATGTCGAGTACCTCAGGAATCTGCTTGTATGGAGCGGTTACGTTGATCTTGCGCTCTGCGAGGTTGATCTTACCACCATCGCGTACACCTTGTGCCAGACCATTGAGTTTTACAGGGATGCCAATGGTGATAGGCTTGTTCTCGTTGATCTCATAGAAGTCGATGTGGAGCAGTGCGTCCGTAACGGGGTGGAATTGCAGTTCACGCATCACAGCAGTGTGCTTCTCACCGTCGATGTCGAGGCTTACAACATAGATGTGTGGTGTGTAAACAACCTTGCGCAGGTCTGTGGCGAGGATTGCGAAAGCGAGAGCCTCAGGATTGCCGTTAGCGTCTTTCTTCTCACCATAGAGGTTGCAGGGTACATAACCTTGTTTTCTCAGTTCTTTTGTGGCTTTTTTGCCAGTGTCGGTACGTTTCTTACCGGCTACGTTGATTTCTTTCATAATTGTGTTACTCTAAATGAAGTTTGATGATACATTTTGCCTCCATTCACCATCACACTTTTCGATGATGCTTGAAAAAGCGGGTGCAAAGGTATATAATTTTGTTGAAATAACGAAAGGAATCGTGGAAAAATATTAAAATACATATAATTATTGTGTTTTTATGATGCTGGTATTGTTTTTTTTCGTATTTTTGCATCGTAAAGAATGTAGCACACCCTAATCAACTTAGAGAAGTATGATCAACAGAGAATTAATCAGAGTAAAGGTAGTTCAGTTAACCTACGCATACTATCAGAACGGAAACCACAACATGGATCAGGCAGAGAAAGAGCTGCTTTTCAGTTTGTCGAAAGCGTATGATTTGTATAATTATATGCTGTGGCTCATCGTGGCTATTACCCGTGAGGCCCGTCGCAGGATGGAGATTGCCACTCAGCGTGCCGAGCGCGAAGGTACGGAACTGCCGTCGCAGAAGTTTGCGTACAACAAGTTTGCCGTACAGCTGGAGGACAATCTGCAGTTGAACGATTTCATTGAGACCAAGAAGATGACGTGGGACGACGACATCGAGGTGGTGCGTAAGATATTGGTACAGATTGAGCAGAGCGAGATCTACCAGGTGTATATGGATAGTGATGACGATACGTATGATACGGAGCGTGAACTGTGGCGCAAGATATATCGTACGCTTATCGAGCGCAATGCCGACCTGGATGCCGTGCTGGAGGAGAAGAGCCTCTACTGGAACGACGACAAGGAAGTGGTCGATACGTTTGTGCTGAAGTCCATCAAACGGTTCGATCCGCAGAACGGTGCCAAGCAGGAACTGTTGCCGGAGTACAAGGATGAGGAGGACAAGGAGTTTGCCTGCAAACTGTTCCGTGCCACCATTCTTAATGCCGACCAATATCAGCGTTATATGAGCGAGACCTCGCGCAACTGGGATTTCAACCGCTTAGCCTATATGGACGTGGTGATTATGCAGATTGCCATTGCTGAGATGATGACCTTCCCCAATATTCCCGTAAGTGTCACCATCAACGAATACGTGGAGTTGGCAAAGCTCTACAGCACCCCAAAGAGTGGTGGTTATATCAATGGTATGCTTGATGCCATCGCCCACTATCTGATAGATACGAAAAAAATGATGAAGAAGTAAATAATCAAATAGTAAATTGTCAAACAGTAAATTAAAATGTTCACAACACTTTTCCTGGCTGCTCAGGCAGCACAACCGCAAGGCGGTAGTATGATGGGTCCCATCCTGATGATGGTTGCCATCTTTGCAATCATGTGGCTCTTTATGATTCGTCCACAACAGCAGAAACAAAAGAAAATCCGACAGTTCCAGAACTCATTGGAAACAGGTACGAAGGTTGTTACCAGTGGTGGTATCTACGGCGTGGTGAAGCACATCAACGACGAGAAGAATACGCTGGATCTGGAAATCGCCCGTGGCGTTGTCATTCAGGTTGACCGCACCTCTGTGTTTGCTGATATCAACGCGTCGCTAGCTACACAGACGAAATAAAACGTGAAGAAAAGAATACTGACATTTACCTTCTTTCTCATGCTCAGTGGCGTATTCTGGCTGCTTATGACACTGAACGAAACCTATGAGAAAGAAATAGCTGTACCTATTAAATTGGTGAACGTGCCACAGAAGGCTTTCATCACCAACGATATGATAGATACAGTACGTTTTGTCGTACGCGACAAAGGATATGTCATTAGTTCATATCTTACCAGTGGCCCCTTGCGTCCGCTGACGTTCAACTTCGCTACTTATTCCAACGACAAAGGCTATGGTGTCATCCCTCAGAGTGATATCCAAAAGCAGTTGTTGCAACAGTTGTCGAAATCAACGACGCTCGTGTCAATCAAGACAGACAAGATAGAGTTCTATTACAATTATGGTGAGAGCAAGCGCGTGCCAGTCAAGTCACAAGGTGAAATATTGACAGGTGGCAACTGTTACTTGTCGAAAGTGGTGTGCCAACCAGACAGTGTCACTGTCTATGCTTCACAGAAAATGCTCGACAGTATCCAGTGTGTCTATATCGTACGACAGCGCTTTGCTGACATCACACAGCCTACTACTGTGGATGTGAAACTGCAACAGATGAAGGGTGTGAAGATTGTGCCTAACCATATCAGTATGAAACTCTATCCTGACGTCCTGACCGAAGAGCGTGTAGAAGTGCCTATCGAGGCCGAGAATATGCCTGACGACAAGGTGTTGCGAACTTTCCCACAGAAGGTTACAGTGCACTTTGCTGTAGGCGCCACCCGACTATACAGCATGCCCAAGAACCCACAGACGAAGGTTCTGCTGCCACAAGGATTCCGTGTGGTGGTTAACTATCAGGATCTTGTCGATCATCCGTCAGACAAATGTGATATCCGACTGACTGCCGTACCAACAGGTGTGCACAATGCTCGTTTGGAGGTTGACAAAGTGGACTATCTGTTGGAACAAAAATAAAACGACAACCATGAAGATAGCCATCACGGGAGGAATCGGCGCAGGCAAGTCGTATGTGTGTCAGTGCTTGAAGGAACAGGGTATTGAGGTGTTCGATTGTGATGCTTCTGCCAAACGGCTCATGCGTACCTCGCCAACCCTGCAACAGGCGCTTAGAGAATTGGTGGGGGAGGAGGTCTTCAAAGGAGTAAGAAATGAAGGAGAGTTGATTCTCAATAAGCCACTGTTGGCGAAGTTCTTGTTGGAGAGCGTGGAGCACCAGCAGGCCGTCAACAATCTCGTCCATCCTGCAGTGGCAGCAGATTTCCTGCAGTCGGGCAAAGACTGGTTGGAGAGTGCCATCTTCTTTGACAGCGGTTTCGATAAGCGCATATATATAGATAAGGTGGTATGTGTGACAGCACCCTTGGAGGTACGCATCCTGCGTATTATGCAGCGAGATGGTATCAGCCGTGAGAGAGCACTCGAATGGATTCATCGTCAACAGCCACAGGAAGAGGTGCTCCTTCGTTCCGACTACGAAATCATCAATGACGGCATCGCGGATGTGGGACAGCAAGTGAGGGAACTTTTAATGTGTCATGTAAATTGTAAAATCGTAAAATAGTAAAATTTTGGAAACAATTCTTTCAATTGCCGGCAAGCCCGGATTATTTAAATTAGTATCGCGTGGTAAGGCAAACCTCATCGTTGAGGCCCTTGACGATACACACAAGCGAATGCCTGCATTTGCAACAGATCGTATCACCAGTCTGGCTGATATCGCCATGTTTACAGATGCAGAAGATGTGCCTTTGATGAAAGTGCTCGCTAATCTGCGTGACAAAGAAAACGGCAAGGCACCAAGCGTAAACTTCAGAAAGGCATCTGGAAAGGAGCTGCGCGAGTATTTTGCTGATGTGTTGCCCGATTATGACCGTGACCGCGTACACGACAGCGATATCAAGAAACTGTTGCAGTGGTATGAAATCCTGCTGAAGGCAGGCATCACCAACTTTGAAGAGGCGCTGGAACCTACGGAAGGTGACAACGTTGACGACCGCAAGTAATCGTACATGTTACTGTCAATCCTATATATCCTCGTTGGGGTTGTTGTGGTGCTGTGGGGCGCTGACCGTCTCACGGAAGGTGCTGTGGGTGTAGCCGAACGGTTGCACATTCCACAGCTTGTCATCGGACTCACCATCGTGGCAATAGGCACATCGATGCCTGAGTTCTGCGTAAGCTTTGTGTCTGCGCTGAAGGGCACTGCCGATCTCGCTGTGGGAAATGTGGTGGGTTCAAATATCTTCAACTCTCTCCTGATTGTGGGCATCACGGCAATGGTAGCACCCATGACCATCCTGAAAAATACGGTACGGCTTGATATTCCCTTCGCACTGTTGGCATCTATTATACTGGCTGCATTCTGCTATGACGGGGAACTGACTCGTCTTGATGCAGGCATCCTTTTCGGTTTGTTTGTGGTGTTTATGTTTATCACGCTGCAGCATGCGAAAAAGGGGAAGAAGGAACAAGGGACAAGGAGCGAGAAGCAAGAAGCAAGTAGCAAGGAGCAAGGGGAGGAAATGCCTGTATGGAAGATCGTGTTGCTGATTCTCGTAGGACTTGCCTGTCTGGTACTGGGCAGTAACGTTTTTGTGGATGGAGCTACGAAGGTAGCCACAGCATTAGGCATCAGTGATGCTGTTATTGGTTTAACAGTGGTGGCAATGGGTACGTCGATACCTGAGTTGGCAACAAGTGTGGTAGCAGCACGCAAGGGTAACAGTGGTATTGCTATTGGCAATGTGTTGGGATCCAATGTGTTTAACATCTTGCTTGTCATTGGTTTGACGGGTGTCATCAGTCCGATGCATATTCAAGGCATCACTTGGATAGATTTGTCGATGCTCATCCTTTCAATGGTGCTGCTTTTGCTGTTCTCCTATACGAAATACACCATTGCCCGTTGGGAAGGAGCTGTACTTACCACGCTCTTTGTAGGCTATATAACGTGGGTGATTATGAATTTATAACATACAAAATGGCAGAAAATAGAGAAATGGAGGGATTACAATCCCTAGGAAAGAAAACAGAATATCCTACGGACTATGCTCCGGAAGTGCTGGAGACGTTTGAGAATAAGCATCCAGACAACGATTATTGGGTGCGTTTCAATTGTCCTGAGTTCACCTCGTTGTGTCCAATCACAGGACAGCCTGACTTCGCAGAGATACGCATCGCTTATATCCCAGACAGACGCATGGTGGAGAGCAAGTCGCTGAAACTCTATCTATTCAGTTTCCGTAATCATGGCGATTTCCACGAGGATTGTGTCAATAAAATCATGAAAGACCTCATCAGCCTGATGGATCCTAAATATATTGAGGTGACAGGGCTGTTTACACCACGTGGAGGCATCAGCATCTACCCCTATGCCAACTATGGTCGCAAGGGTACTAAATACGAAGTATTGGCCAACCAACGTTTCGTAACACATGAATAAATCATATACGATATACTAACTATGCAATTAACAGAAAGATTCTTAAACTACACACAGTTCGACACACAGTCGGCTGAAGATTCCGAAAGCGTTCCGAGTACGGCGAAACAACTTGTGTTTGCTGAATATCTGAAAAAAGAACTGGAAACTGAAGGTTTTTCCGATGTGGAGATGGACGAAAACGGCTACATCTATGCCACACTGAAAGCCAATACGAAGAAAGAAGTTCCTACCATTGGTTTCATCTCCCACTATGACACATCGCCTGATGCCAGTGGAGCGAATATCAAACCTCGTATCGTCAAGGATTACGATGGAGGGGATATCGTGCTCTCTGAAGGTATCGTGACGAGTCCCACGAAGTTCCCTGAATTGTTGGAACATAAGGGCGAAGACTTGATCGTGACAGACGGCACCACACTTTTAGGGGCTGACGATAAGGCCGGCATCGCCGAGATTATCCAGGCGATGTGTTATCTGCGCGACCATAAGGAGATTGCACACGGAGATATTCGCGTAGGCTTCAATCCTGATGAGGAAATCGGTATGGGTGCCCACCATTTTGATGTCGAGAAATTTGGTTGTGAATGGGCTTATACCATCGATGGCGGTGATCTGGGAGAACTGGAGTTTGAGAATTTCAATGCTGCTGCAGCTAAGATATTCATTAAAGGTGTCAGCGTGCATACAGGCTATGCCAAAGATAAGATGGTAAATGCCAATCGTTTGGCCTGTGAGTTCAACAATATGATTCCAGAGACCGATATTCCAGAGACTACTGAAGGCTATCAGGGATTCTATCACCTGCTGAACATTGACAGTAGGACAGAAGAAGCTAAGTTGTCGTATATCATCCGTGACCACGATCATGAGCGTTTCGATGACCGTAAGCGTTTTATGGAGGAATGTGTGCGTAGCATGAATGAGAAATATGGTGAGGGAACGGTCCGTATCGAGTTGCGTGACCAGTATTTCAATATGAAAGAAAAGATTGATCCGAACATGCATGTCATCGACCTGGTACTCCATGCTATGCAAGACTGCGGAGTGGCTCCGAAGGTACAACCCATCCGTGGTGGAACGGATGGCGCACAGTTGTCGTTCAGAGGATTACCCTGTCCTAATATTTTCGCAGGTGGTGTTAACTTTCATGGTCCCCATGAGTTCGTATCCGTTCAGGTGATGGAGAAAGCGATGCAGGTCATCGTAAGAATCTGTGAGCTGACAGCAAGTTATAACGATTAATACATGTCAGAGCTTCCTACTCTTGTCAAAGACCTTGCGCTGATACTGATTGTAGCAGGTGTCGTCACACTGGTGTTCAAACGGCTGAAGCAACCATTGGTATTAGGTTATATTGTTGCCGGTTTCCTGGTGTCAACCAATATGCCTTATACCATGTCTGTGATTGATAAAGGCAATGTGCAGATGTGGGCAGACATTGGTGTCATCTTCCTGTTGTTCTCGTTGGGACTCGACTTCTCGTTTAAGAAGATTCTGAAGATGGGAGCAGGGCCGACTATCGCCGCTACTACTATCATCTTCTTTATGATGACATTGGGTATCTGTGTAGGCAATGCCTTCAGATGGGACGATATGGACTGTCTCTTCTTGGGAGGTATGCTTGCAATGTCATCAACAACGATTATCTACAAGGCGTTCGACGATATGGGACTTCGCCAGCAGCATTTTGCAGGTATGGTGATGAGTGTGCTGATACTGGAAGACATCCTTGCCATCGTGATGATGGTGATGCTGTCGGCTATAGCCAGTGGCAACAGTCCTGATGGGAGTCAACTCATCGGTAGCATTCTGAAAATAGGCTTCTTCCTGATACTGTGGTTTGTGGTGGGCATCTTCCTCATCCCTCAGTTTTTTCGCTCTGTCAGAAAATTCATCAACAATGAAACTCTCTTGATTATGTCGTTGGGACTGTGTTGCTTGATGGCTGTGCTCTCATCGGCAGCAGACTTCAGTGCCGCTTTTGGTGCTTTTGTAATGGGAAGCATCTTGGCAGAAACGGTGGAGGCAGACAAGATTATCAAACTCGTAGAGCCTGTAAAGAATCTCTTTGGTGCCATCTTCTTCGTTTCTGTTGGTATGCTGGTCGATCCACATATCCTTGTCCACTATGCTATCCCTATCCTTTGCATTACCATTGCAATTCTGTTGGGACAAAGTTTGTTTGGCAGTTTAGGCTATCTGTTGAGTGGACAAACCCTTCGTAATGCAATGCGTTGTGGGTTCTCAATGGCGCAGATTGGTGAGTTCGCATTTATTATTGCCTCGTTGGGTCTGTCATTGGGGGTCATTAGTGACTTTCTCTATCCTGTCGTCGTCGCGGTGTCTGTAATTACCACGTTCCTGACACCTTATATGATACGTGCGGCAGAACCCTCATACAAACTGATTGAGAAAAGGTTGTCGGAGAAGTGGATCCGCCGCATGAACCACCTGTGGCGCAACAATGAGCATCATGTGGGCAGTCAGCAGTCAAAAACCAAAGATAATTGGCATCACCTGCTTGTGTCTATGACCATCAACACAGTGATCTATTCTATTTTGTCCATAGCCGTGATAATCTTGATGTTTACCTTTGCCCTGCCGTTGTTGCGAGAAATGCTCCCAGGATGGAACCTTCATTGGTATGCTAACGCTATCTGTGGAGTCCTCACGGTGATACTGATATCTCCTTTCCTGCGTGCTATCGTGGTGAAAAAGAACCGCTCCATGGAGTTTCGGGCTTTGTGGACAAACCGTCTGAACCGTTTGCCGTTACTGTTCACCATCTTTGTGCGCATTGTCCTTGCCGCTGCCTTCGTGTTCTATATCGTTAATTATTTATCACGGTTCACCAACGCGTTGATTGCTGCCATTGCACTGGTTGCTGTTGCCCTGATGGTATTGTCACGACAATTGAAGCATCGCAGTATCAAACTGGAACGTATGTTTATCCAAAATCTGCGTTCACGTGATACGATGGCACAGGTTAGTGGTAGAAAACGTCCGTTGTATGAAGGACATCTCTTGGATCGGGATATCCATATCAGTGAGTTTGAGATTCCAGAAGATTCACTATGGGGAGGGCAGCGATTAGATCAGTTGCGTATTGGCAGTCGTTTTGGTGTTCATGTGAGCAGCATCCTGCGTGGCAAGCGTCGCATCAACATTCCTGGTGGTGACACACAATTGTTTCCTGGGGACGTCATTCAGGTGATCGGTGATGACAAGCAGCTGACGGCGATGGGTACTTCTCTGAAAAACGAACAATATATGGATGATCCTTTGGAAAAGAAACCTGAAACCCGTTTACGTCAATTGATACTCACCTCCGATAGCCCGTTCGTAGGGAAAACCCTTCGCGACAGTGGTATTCGTGACCGATACAACTGTATGGTTGTGGGCATAGAAAAAGGTCAGGAAAGCCTGACCCTTATAGACCCGTCCCATCAGTTTATGGCAGGTGATATCATTTGGGTTGTGGGTGAAGAAGAAGCACTCGAAAAGATTACTTCTTGATCCTAGGAAATCTTAGGAAATCCTAGGACATCCTATTTTCTTTACTCAACAATCGTAATGCGTCCCTGCGGCTGCGCATAAGCCTGAGGAACTTTTCCGTTCAACGTCTTTTCCAGGTAGTCGGATAGGATATCGCGTGTGATGATTCCTGTATCACGAAGGACACGACAATCTTTGAATATGTCGTAATAGCCGCCACCTTTATAATAACTGCTTACAGCAAGTGTGTATTTGCCTGCTGGGTCCAGTGGCTTATAGGTGCCATCATCCTGTAGCACAGCTACATCACTGATGGTGTGGCTGGCTGAATGGATGGTGTATTTGATGCCAGAGCATTGTGGGAAACTACCGTCTTCCTGTGGCACCAAACGTGTGCACTTGGTCAGCATCTCCAATATCTGCGCACCTGTTGCTTCAATCTTGCACATTGTATTGTCGAAGGGATCTAACGATACGATGTTCCCATAGGTAATATTGCCAGCAGGCAAATCGCTGCGAATACCTCCACCATTCTGAAAGGCAATATCTGCTTGCATGGCATAACGATAAGCGTCTGTGACCAGGTCGCCAGAGCTTGTTTCCAATCTGCGAACAAGTCTGACACCTTTTTCATCATACACCTTCAAAGGGAAATCGCTGGTGCAGATTACACGTGAGGTGACTTCATTCAGTTGTGCTTTGACATGCTTGATGGCTTCGTTTACACGCTCGCTCTGATAGCTGATTTCCGCTGCAGGAACAAGTGTCGTTGTAAAGCGTCCGTCGCGTGTGATAACCAGTTTTCCTACATTGGCAAACTCTGTACCTGTCTGTGAGATGGCTACAGGCTTGCCCTCCAGGTTGTTCACCTTGTCTGCTGGAATGGTAGAGTGGGTGTGTCCGTCGAGTACAACATTGACACCTTTGGTGGCTGCAATCATCTTGTGGGAATCGATATTCATGTCAAATGGATCTTCACCCACATGTGACAGCATTACTACATAGTCAGCTCCCTCGCTACGTGCTTTATCAACAGCCTGTTGCAATACATTGTAGAATGTCTTCTCGCGTAGGTCATAGAGCTGGTTGCCTGCCTCGTCATAGAAAGAATAGCCCTCGCTGTTCATGGTTTCTGGTGTCGTAGCGCCCACAAATGCAATGCGTTTGTTACCAAACTGCTTAATAATATAAGGTGAATAGTATGGTACATCTGTATTCATCTCAAAGAAGTTAGCACAAACGACAGGAGCACCCACGTTGGCCATTACCTCTTTCAT
>CADCPZ010000157.1 GCA_902803475.1 uncultured Prevotellaceae bacterium | reverse complement strand
GCAGGAGATGTTTGCTGACGATTTGGCAAAGATTGCCAATATGCAACAACGTGTGGAAGACATCAATGGTGAGGTTGACGAACTTCGCGATAGCTTTACTGAAGACGAAGGACAAGAGTATCTGGATGCAGATGACAACACTAAGGTGGACAAGGCTAAGATCAAGAAAGATGCCAAGGCCAAGGGTGATGAGATAGAGGCTGACACCAAGGCAAAACTTAAGAAGATGGTAGCTTTGTGGGACGAGCAAACGAAAGTCAGCAAAGCCATTAAAGCGGCTAAAATAAAATTGGAGTCTGATACTGTTCATGCCATCCAGAACCTGACAGACGAGGAGGTAAAGTACTTCCTGCATAAGAAGTGGATTACTCCTGTACAGAATGGTATTATTGCTACTGCTTCTGAGGTCATTGAAACACTTATTAAACAGGTAGAGGTTCTGTCGTCGAAGTATGCCCTATCGTATAATGACCTGAACGCAGAACTTGTGGCAGCACAGGACGAACTTTCCAGTCTCATTTCCGACCTGACAGGTGATGAGTATGCCATTCGTGGTCTCAACGAATTCAAGAACTCCCTAAAGAAATAACCTGCAATGGAGAATAAGATAATACTCTATAAAGACGACGAGGGAAAACTCAGTGTAAACACTCGCTTTGCAGATGAGGATGTGTGGCTGACGCAGGAGCAACTTGCTGCTATTTATCAGACTACTCAGGAAAATGTATCGATGCATATCTCCAATATCTATGAAGATAGAGAACTTGAGAAAGAGGGAACTTATAAGAAATTCTTATTAGTTCGTCAGGAAGGTAAACGGCAGGTGCGTCGAAATATTGACCACTACAATCTTGATATGATCATTGCTCTCGGTTTTCGTGTGCAGTCCCCCATAGCCGTGCGTTTCCGTCGTTGGGCTACGCAGCGGTTACACGAATATATCCAGAAAGGATTTACGATGGACGATGAGCGCTTGAAACAAGGTGGTAATCGCTACTTCAAGGAGTTGCTGCAGCGCATCCGTGACATTCGTAGCAGTGAGCGTAATTTCTACCAACAGGTGACAGACATCTATGCCACTAGCACCGACTACGACCCTCGCTCAAAGATGACCAAACTCTTCTTTGCCACAGTGCAGAACAAGATGCACTATGCTGTTCACGAACATACGGCAGCAGAGTTGATTTATGATCGTGTTGATAATGAGAAACCCTTTGTCGGTATGACAAATTTCAAAGGAAACTATGTGACACGTGACGATGTAAAGATAGCCAAGAATTACCTGACGGAATTGGAGTTACAACGACTGAATCTGCTCACCTCTCAGTTCCTCGACTACGCTGAGTTTCAGGCATTGGAGCAAAACCCCATGACAATGGCAGACTGGATAGCCGCCCTTGATGACCAGATATTGCGTCTTCGCAAGAACATCCTCGAAGGTGCTGGCACAGTCTCGCATCAAGAGGCAATCGAGAAAGCGGAACGTGAATTTGAGATTTATCGTGAACGTGAAATGCGCTTGTTGGAGAGTGACTTTGACAAGGCTGTCAAGCGATTGAAGAATCTGAATGATGAAAGCAAGAAGGAGGACTGAGTTATGGCAAAACCAGAAATAAGACTTAAAGGATTTGAGGGGGAGTGGGATTTGTGTTCGTTTGACAGCAAAGACTTCTCTATCGTTGCAGGAGGAGATGTGGATAAAAAACTTCTATGTGATAAAGGCAAATATCCTGTGGTAGCAAATGGACTGCAAAACGATGGCATAGTGGGTTATTATGAAAATTCATATCGAATAAAAGGTCCTGCGGTTACAGTCACGGGAAGAGGAGATGTCGGATTTGCTCAATCACGTCATTATTGTTTCACTCCTGTTGTTAGGTTGTTGTCTATACGAAGTTGTCATGATGTTGATTTTTTGGCAAATTCAATCAATCGTCACAAAATAGTAAGAGAATCAACTGGAGTTCCCCAATTGACAGCTATACAATTGCTTAGGAATTCGGTTTATATTCCTAAAAGTAATAAAGAGGAATCTGCGATAGGAGGCTATTTTAAGTCGATAGACTCTCTTATTAATTCTACCACCAAGAAGATGGCATCGCTGAGGCAGATGAAATCTGCTTGTCTTGTCTCTATGTTCCCACAAGCAGGTGAAACAACTCCTTGTGTCAGATTCAAAGGATTTGAAGGGGAATGGGATAGGAAACAATTAAGTGATTGCTTGGATATATCTACAGAAAGAAATCTGAATAATCAATATAATAAAGATAATGTCCTCTCTGTTTCTGATGATTATGGAGTTATGAATCAGATAGAACTTCTTGGGCGAAGTTATGCAGGAAAGTCAGTAAGCAATTATGGAATTTTGAAGCATGGTGAACTTGTCTATACAAAATCTCCTTTGAAGTCAAAACCGTTTGGAATAGTAAAGGAGAATACGGGAGAAACAGGAATTGTATCTGTGCTTTATGCAATTTATAAAGTTAAGGAGGGATATTGGATTCCCTATTTCCACTATTACTTTGATCCGGCATGGCGTTTGAACGCATATTTGAGACCACTCATTAATAAGGGAGCCAAAAACACTATGAACATTAGTGATGAGACAGCATTGACAGGCTATATAATGGTTCCGAAAGATATAAACGAGCAGCAACGCATTGCCTCATATTTCCGCAGCCTCGACAAGCAAATCTCCTTACAAGAGCAGCGACTGGAGAAACTGAAGCAGATAAAGGCAGCATGTCTGGATAAAATGTTTGTGTAACGGTAACTTCAAGGAAAGAGCAAATAAATAAGATAAAACATATATATGTCATAGGAAACGGTTTCGATATAGACTTGGGCTGGCATACCAGCTACAAAGAGTTCTACGATACGAAATTGACAGGTTGGAAGGTCCATTTTAGACCCAATGACGACTGCCTTCCCAAATACTTGCTAGACCATGCTGGTGAAAACTGGTATGACTTAGAGCGTACAATCTATGACTATTGCCTTTCCAAATCAAAAGGTAATTTAGATAAAGATTTGATGAGTAGAGATTATCAAGACTACTTGACTATTAAAAGACAACTCGTCAACTTTGTAAAGGAACGTTCGGATGAACCTGTGAATGAAG
>CADCPZ010000156.1 GCA_902803475.1 uncultured Prevotellaceae bacterium | reverse complement strand
TATTTCTATCTGTTCGTCCAACATTGGGTTCTGTTTGCCGATACCTGCCGCATAAAAGAACAAGTTCATACCGCCTAACTGCGAGATAAGTGTGCGCAGTTGTGTGGTTGCCTCTTGTTTAGTAACATCCATTTCTATTGTCTTCACCCGCTCCTCGTTGATGCGTTTGAGTTCCTTTAACTTGTCAATACGCCTGGCTGCAAGTCCTATGTGCCATCCGTCTTGTACCAATAATTGTGCTACTTGTCGTCCGATACCTGATGAGGCACCGATGATAATCGCTCGTTTCATGCGTACAAAAGTAGTCAAAAAAAACGAAATACAAAAAATATTGAATGGGAAATAAATAATAATTTATAAATTATTACTAACTTTGCAGCCGTTTTAAGAGAGACAATTATTAATTATCATAAATATGTCAGTATTTTATTTATTCATTACCGTCTTGATAACGGCAGCATTTTTGGTTGTTGCAGCCTATGTGATGGCCAAATTATTGGGTCCCCGTTCCTACAATACGGTAAAAGGAGAACCCTTTGAGTGCGGTATTCCGACACATGGAACCTCTTGGTTGCCAATGAATATCGGTTACTACCTCTTTGCCCTCCTTTTCCTAATGTTCGATGTGGAGACCGTTTTCCTGTATCCTTGGGCGGTTGTCGTTAAAGATCTTGGTGTGAGCGGTTTGTTCACAATCGGTTTCTTTATGTTAGTATTGGTATTTGGCTTAGTGTATGCTTGGCGGAAAGGAGCTTTAGAATGGAAGTAAAGAAGCCATCTTCGACAATGTCGAAGAATGTAGGCCATAGGCCAAAGATCAAGAGTATTCCCTACGAGGAATTCAAGGACAATGACAGTTTGGAAAGTATTATCGAGGAATTACATGAAGGTGGTGTAAACGTGATTACGGGTTCATTAGATCAGCTCATCAACTGGGGCCGTTCTAATTCCCTATGGTCGCTGACCTTCGGTACTTCCTGCTGTGGTATTGAGTTTATGGCAGTAGGTTGTGCTCGCTATGACTTCTCACGCTTCGGCTTTGAGGTAACGCGCAACTCACCCCGTCAGGCAGACCTGATCATGACAGCAGGCACGATTACCCACAAAATGGCTCCAGCTTTCAAGCGTTTGTACGATGAAATGGCAGAACCGAAGTATGTGGTTGCTGTCGGTGGATGTGCAATCAGCGGCGGTCCGTTCAAGTCGAGCTATCATGTGGTAAAAGGTATCGACGAGATTGTTCCTGTAGATGTATATATTCCAGGTTGTCCTCCTCGTCCAGAAGCCATCCTTTACGGTATGATGCAATTGCAGCGTAAGGTGAAAGTGGAGAAGTTCTTCGGCGGTGCCAATCACAAACAGACGAAGGAAGAACAGGTGCTGGGCCTTTCGAATGAGGCAATTGCCTCCGGTTGGAAGAAAAAGGAACCTATCGTGGTGACTGAAGTGCCGGAGACGTTTGTGGAGGAACTGAAGAAATCTGATAATAACCCCAAAGCAGAGGAGGAAACGAAATGAAATTAGAGAATCAGATATTCGAATTTGACAGTTTTGCAGCAAAGATGCAAGAGCTGAAGGAGAAAAAGCATTTCGATTACCTCGTTACCATTATTGGTGAGGACTTCGGAGAAGAAGGATTGGGATGTATTTATATTCTGGAGAATACCGATACCCACGAGCGCACTACCGTGAAGACGATTGCCCGTCAGGTGAGTAGCAACAATGCTGCTGTAGAATATGTCATTCCTACGGTCAGCATGTTGTGGAAGGTTGCCGATATTCTAGAGCGTGAGGTGTTCGACTTCTACGGCATCAAGTTTCTCGGACATCCTGATATGCGTCGTCTGTTCCTGCGGAATGATTTTAAAGGTTATCCGTTCCGCAAGGATTGGCAGTTTGACGACAGCTATACACTTGCCGATGATGTGGAAACAGAATATGGTTGCGAGTATTCGTTGAAAGATGGCAAACTCGTATGCAAGCAGAACCGTTTGTTTACAGAAGACGACTATGTCATCAATATCGGTCCTCAGCATCCGTCAACTCACGGTGTGCTACGTTTGCAGACAGTCCTTGATGGTGAGACGGTAAAGCGCATCTATCCTCATCTGGGTTATATTCATCGTGGTATTGAGAAGATGTGTGAAAGCTATACCTATCCACAAACCCTTGCGTTGACTGACCGTCTGAATTATTTGTCAGCAATGATGCATCGTCATGCGTTGGTTGGTGTCATCGAGGAGGCGATGGGAATCGAACTGACTGACCGTATAAAATATGTACGTACAATCATGGACGAGTTGCAGCGTCTTGACTCACACCTTTTGTATTGTGGTTGCTGCGCGCAGGACTTGGGTGCCTTGACAGCTTTCTTGTACTGTATGCGTGACCGTGAACATGTGCTGAATGTTATGGAAGAGACCACTGGTGGCCGCTTGATTCAGAACTATTACCGCATCGGTGGTTTGCAAGACGACATCGATCCGAATTTTGTTCAGAATGTAAAGGCTTTGGTTGCATATTTGAAGCCCATGATTCAAGAATATGTTGATGTGTTTGGTGACAACGTTATCACCCACCAGCGTTTGGAGAATGTCGGTGTGATGGGACTCGAAGACTGTATCAACTATGGTGTGACAGGTCCTGCCGGACGTGCTGCCGGATGGAAGAACGACGTGCGCAAGTCGCATCCATACGATATGTACGACAAGATAGCGTGGGAGCAGATTACAGACACCACTTGTGACAGTATGGCGCGTTATAATATCCATATTGCAGAGATGTATCAAAGTCTGAACATCATCGAACAGCTCATCGACAACATTCCGGAAGGCGACTTCTATGTGAAGCAGAAACCGATTATTAAAGTGCCGGAAGGACAATGGTATTTCTCTGTTGAAGGTGCCAGCGGTGAGTTTGGCGTGTATATAGACTCAAAGGGTGACAAGAGTCCGTATCGTCTGAAGATGCGTCCGATGGGGCTTTCCCTCGTTGGTGCACTCGACCCGATGTTGCGTGGTCAGAAGATTGCCGACCTTGTGACAACGGGTGCCGCTATCGATTTCGTCATTCCTGATATAGACAGATAAAAAGAAAAATAAGATATGTTTGATTTTAGTATTATCACACAATGGTTCGACGAACTTCTCCGCAATACGTTGGGATTGGGAGATTTATGGTCGATACTGATAGAGTGCGTAGTGATAGGCTTGCTCATCATCGTGGGCTATGCGCTATTGGCTATCGCGCTGATATTCATGGAGCGAAAGGTCTGCGCCTATTTCCAGTGTCGTTTAGGCCCGATGCGAGTAGGTCCTTGGGGAATCTTGCAGGTGTTTGCCGATGTGCTGAAGATGCTCATCAAGGAAATCTTCGTTGTTGACAAAGCCGACAAGTTGCTCTATTTCCTCGCACCTTTTTTAGTGATTGCTGCTTCTGTAGGAACATTCTCGTTCCTGCCTTGGAACAATGGTGCTTCCATTCTGGATTTCAATGTGGGAATCTTTCTGGTAACAGCGATTTCCAGTATCGGAGTCGTTGGTATCTTCCTTGCTGGATGGGGTAGTAACAATAAGTATTCCGTTATCTCTGCGATGCGTGCAGCCGTGCAGATGATTTCCTACGAGATGTCACTCTGCCTGTGTCTGATTACGGCCGTGATACTGACAGGCACCATGCAGATGAGTGGTATTGTGGAAGTACAGACGGGTCCTTGGAACTGGCTCATCGTTCAGGGTCACCTTCCGGCAATCATTGCTTTCCTGGTATTCCTTGTTGCAGGAAATGCGGAAGCCAATCGTGGCCCGTTCGATATGGCAGAAGCCGAGAGTGAGCTGACAGCTGGTCATCATACCGAATATTCCGGTATGGGATTTGGCTTCTTCTATCTGGCAGAGTATCTAAATCTGTTTGTCATATCAGGACTTGCCGCAACCGTCTTCTTGGGCGGTTGGGCACCCATCAATATCGGTGTGGAAGGTTTCGACAATGTGATGAATGATATCCCAGGTGTCGTATGGTTCTTGGGTAAGACCTTCTTCCTTGTTTGGATCCTGATGTGGATTCGCTGGACATATCCCCGTTTGCGTATCGATCAGATTCTTAAACTGGAATGGAAATACCTCATGCCATTGGCATTGCTCAATTTAGTGCTGATGACGGTAGTAGTGGCTTTTGAACTATATATATAATAAGGTGTAATGACAATGGAAAATAATCAATCATATTTCGGCGGTATTGCGAATGGTCTGAAGACATTGGCAACAGGATTGAAGGTGACCTTTAAGGAATACCTCACTCCGAAGTCAACCGAGCAATACCCTGAAAACCGGAAGACGACACTTCATGTGGCAAAGCGTCATCGCGGACGTCTGGTCTTCAAACGCAATGAGGACGGCAGTCATAAGTGTGTGGCTTGCACCATGTGCGAGAAGGCATGTCCGAATGGCACCATCAAGATACTGTCAGAGATGGTGACGAATGAAGAAGGTAAGAAAAAGCGCCAGTTGGTAGATTATCAGTACGATCTTGGTGACTGTATGTTCTGCCAGTTGTGTACGAATGCTTGCAACTTCGACGCCATTGAGTTTACAAATGATTTTGAGAACAGCGTATTCGAGCGTGGTTCCTTGGTTCTTCACTTAGACAAGGAACATTATGAGGGTGGCTCTCTGCCAAATCTCATTGATGGCGGCGCTCCGCTGACAATCGGTAAGTTTAATACAAAAAAGAAGTAGGAGAGAAAAGTATGGCAAACATCATTCTTTTTGCGATTCTCGCCGTTGTAATCTTGGCATCAGCCATTTACAGCGTCGTAACGAAGCGCATCATGCGTGCAGCAACAGCATTGCTGTTCGTGCTCTTCGGAGTAGCCGGGCTTTATTTCCTGCTCGACTATACCTTCTTAGGTGCTGCCCAGATCAGCATCTATGCAGGAGGTATCACGATGATTTATATTTTCGCTATCCAGTTGGTTTCCAAGCATACACTTCAGGGTTTGCAAGAGCGTTTGAAAGGTAGTCGTGTGGTTGCTGGCTGTTTGGCAGCTCTCGCAGGCTTTGCAACCGTTGTTGTCGTGTTGCTGAAGCATCAGTTTATCAATCAGTTTGAACAGTTGGCTGATGAGGAGATGAGTATGACGGAATTCGGTACCCAGTTGATGAGTGCCGGTGAGGATGGCTATGTGCTTCCTTTCGAGTTTATCTCGCTGTTCCTGTTGGCATGCATCATCGGCGGACTCGTCGTTTCACGTATCAAAAGCAAGGAGGAATAACGTATGATACCAGTAGAATGTTTCTTTGTGCTTAGTGCACTGTTGTTCTTCATCGGATTTTTCGGTTTTGTAACCCGTCGCAATCTGTTGGCAATGCTCATCTCCATTGAGTTGGTACTGAACGCTGTAGATTTGAACTTTGCAGCCATCAACCGTCTGTTGTATCCAGAGGAAACGGAAGGTTTCTTCTTTACGCTGTTCTCCATTGGAGTCAGCGCTGCAGAAACGGCTGTTGCTATAGCAATAATTATCAATGTTTACCGCCACTTCCACAGTGACCAAGTAAACAGCATACAGGAAATGAAAAATTAAAAAGTAAACTATGGATTATTCTTATGTATTCTTGATTCTTCTGCTTCCTGCGCTCTCTTTCTTGGTATTGGGACTGGCAGGAATGAAGATGTCTCATAAGGTAGCAGGACTGATTGGTACAACGTCGTTGGGCATTGTGACCATTCTGTCATACATGACAGCATTTGCTTATTTCGGTGCTGACCGTTTGGCAGATGGTACGTTCCAGACCATCGTACCTTATAACTTCACGTGGCTGCCTTTGGGTAATTTGCATTTTGATATGGGCATCTTGCTCGATCCGATTTCGGTGATGATGCTCATCGTGATATCCACCGTCAGTTTGATGGTACACATCTATTCTTTTGGTTACATGCACGGTGAGAAAGGCTTCCAGCGCTACTATGCGTTCTTGTCGCTTTTCACGATGTCGATGCTTGGGTTGGTTGTTGCTACAAACATCTTCCAGATGTATTTATTCTGGGAGTTGGTAGGTGTCAGCTCATACCTGCTCATTGGTTTCTATTATCCGCTTAAACCAGCGATAGCCGCTTCGAAGAAAGCCTTTATCGTGACTCGGTTTGCCGATATGTTCTTCCTCATCGGTATTCTGCTGTTTGGCTACTATACAGAGTCGTTCAGCTTCTCATTTGCCGGTGATATTATGATGGGGCAGGGTACCACACCGTTTATTACAGCCAATGCGACAAAGGCAATGGCTGCTGGGGCCATGATTCTTCCAACGGCTCTTGTATTGATGTTTATCGGTGGTGCAGGTAAGAGTGCGATGTTCCCGTTACACATCTGGTTACCTGACGCAATGGAAGGTCCGACGCCTGTCAGCGCATTGATTCACGCAGCAACAATGGTTGTGGCAGGTGTTTTCCAGATTGCCCGTATGTTCCCGTTGTGGATTGAATATGCGCCGCAGGCAATGAGTATTGTTGTCTGGGTGGGTGTCTTTACCGCCTTCTATGCTGCTGCTGTTGCCTGTGCACAGAGCGACATCAAACGTGTGCTGGCTTTCTCAACGATTTCCCAGATTGCCTTCATGATGGTTGCCCTCGGTGTATGCCTGCCAGGACATGAAGCCGTCCTCGACAACCACACCCAGCTGGGCTATATGGCTGGTATGTTCCACTTGTTCACGCACGCCATGTTCAAAGCGTGTCTGTTCTTGGGTGCCGGATGTATCATCCATGCTGTTCATTCCAACGAGATGGCGTTGATGGGTGGTCTTCGGAAATATATGCCGATTACACATATCACCTTCCTGATCAGCTGTCTGGCCATTGCCGGTATTCCATTCTTCTCTGGTTTCAGTTCGAAGGATGAGATTATAACTGCCTGTTTCCAGTATAGTCCTGTAGTAGGTTGGATTATGACAGGTATAGCTGCAATGACCGCTTTCTATATGTTCCGTCTCTATTATGGTATTTTCTGGGGAACGGAAAATCGCGAGGCTCATGCACATCACACGCCTCATGAAGCTCCGTTGTCGATGACGATTCCGCTGATTGTGCTTACGGTGATTACGGTAGGCGTCGGCATCTATACCACATTAGCAGGATTCCTCGGCTGGACGAACAGCTTTGGTAGTTTCGTCAGCGCAAACGGCATGAACTACGACATTCATTTTGATACACAGATTGCGGTGACTTCAACCGTCATCGCCATCTTGAGCATCTGTCTTGCCACCTATATATATAAAGGTGAACAGCAGCCCATTGCCGACCGTTTGTATAAGACGTTCCGCAAACTGGACCGTGCTGCCTATAAGCGTTTCTATCAAGATGAGATCTGGCAGTTTGTAACGCATAAGATTATCTTCCGTTGTGTATCTACCCCCATTGCATGGTTCGACCGTCATGTTGTTGACGGCACATTCAACTTCTTAGCATGGGGAGCCAACGAGAGTGGAGAGTCCATACGTTCCTGGCAGAGTGGTGATGTCCGTCATTATGCCATCTGGTTCCTGACAGGTACTGTGGCATTGACACTGATATTGTTAGCATTGTAAATCGTCAAATAGTAAAATCGTCAAATATGAATATACTATCATTATTCGTAGTCATTCCCGCATTGATGTTGCTCGGTCTTTGGATTGCACGCAACGATAATCAAGTGCGCGGTGTAATGGTGGCAGGCGCCAGCTGTTTGTTGGCACTTTCCATTTGGCTGACCATCGATTTTATCAGTCAGCGTCACGGCGGCAATACGGCAGAGATGCTATATACCTATAGTGTAACTTGGTTTGCTCCGCTGCATATCAGTTATGCTGTCGGTGTTGATGGCATCAGTGTAGTCATGCTGCTTCTTTCCAGTATCATTGTCTTCACGGGTACCTTTGCCTCCTGGCAGCTGCAACCCATGAAGAAGGAATATTTCCTGTGGTTCACCCTCTTGTCAACGGGTGTATATGGTTTCTTCATCTCTATAGACATGTTTACGATGTTCATGTTCTACGAGGTGGCACTGATTCCGATGTACCTGTTGATTGGTGTGTGGGGTAGTGGACACAAGGAGTATTCTGCCATGAAACTGACCTTGATGCTGATGGGTGGTTCCGCATTGCTCATCCTCGGTTTGCTGGGTATCTTCTATTTCAGTGGAGCCGATACGATGAATGTGCTGGAGATAGCAAAGAAGCACAACATCCCTGTTGATATTCAGAAGATCTTCTTCCCGTTCATCTTCATCGGTTTCGGTGTATTGGGAGCACTCTTCCCGTTCCACACTTGGTCGCCCGACGGTCATGCGTCAGCGCCGACAGCCGTGTCTATGCTTCATGCAGGTGTGTTGATGAAACTTGGAGGTTATGGATGTTTCCGCATCGCGATGTTTCTGTTGCCAGAGGCAGCACACGAACTGGCTTGGATTTTCATCATTCTCACAACGATTTCTGTTGTTTATGGCGCACTGTCAGCCTGTGTGCAGACCGATTTGAAGTATATCAACGCTTATTCGTCGGTAAGCCACTGCGGACTGGTGCTCTTTGCGCTGTTGATGATGACCCAGACGTCATGTACAGGAGCCATCTTACAGATGCTCTCTCACGGTCTGATGACGGCCTTGTTCTTTGCCTTGATCGGTATGATATATGGTCGTACCCATACCCGTGATATCCGCAAGTTGGGTGGTCTGATGAAAATCATGCCATTCCTTGCTGTAGGATATGTCATTGCAGGTTTGGCCAATCTCGGTTTGCCTGGTTTCTCTGGTTTCGTAGCAGAGATGACCATCTTCGTTGGTTCCTTCGGTGCGAACCTTGCCGATGGAACACCAGACTTCTTCCGTCGTACAGCAACGATTATCGCATGTACATCTATCGTAGTGACGGCCGTTTACATACTTCGTGTCGTTGGCAAGATTCTCTATGGCAAAGTGGCCGATCCTCATTACGAAACACTCACTGATGCCACCTGGGACGAGCGTGTCGCTGTCATCTGTCTGATTGCCTGTGTTGCAGGCTTAGGTTTGTTCCCGTTCTGGGCAAGTGATGTCATCAATGATGCTGTGACTCCGATTTTATCACAGTTTGCAAGTTTATAAGAAGTTGATTAAAAAAGAAGATAAGTTATGAATACATATTTTGATTTCTTTCAAATGCTTCCGGAAGCGGTCTTAGTGGCTGTACTGGTCATACTGTTTGTGGCTGATTTCTGCAGCGCAAAACAGACACAGCGCCGTTGGCTCAATCCGCTTGCATGCATACTGATGATACCAGCTATTGTGGTTCCTGTATGCTGTATGGAACCGGTTTCTGTTTTCGGTGGCATGTATGCGACGACGGCAGCTGTCAGTGTGATGAAGACCATTTTGGCAGCTGGTACACTCATCGTCCTGATCCAGAGCCGTGCGTGGGCAGAACAAAACAAATACGAAGCCGAATTCTATCTGCTCATCGTTTCTACGCTGCTGGGTATGTTTGTCATGATGTCGGCAGGACATTTCCTGATGTTCTTCCTCGGTTTGGAAATGGCAAGTGTGCCTTTGGCTTGTGCCGTTGCCTTCGACAAGAACCGGAAGGAGAGTGCTGAGGGTGCTGCGAAGTTCATTCTTACGGCAACATTCTCCAGCGGTGTGATGCTCTTTGGAATTTCCTTCATTTACGCTGCTGCTGGAACCCTCTATTTCGACGGTGTAGCACAACAATTATCAATGGTCAATTCTCCATTGTCAATTCTCGGAATGGTGTTCTTCTTCAGCGGCTTAGGCTTTAAGATTTCGCTCGTTCCGTTCCACTTCTGGACAGCTGATACCTATCAGGGTGCTCCTACACCCGTGACGGGTTATCTTTCTGTCGTCTCGAAGGGAGCTGCAGCATTCACGCTGTGCATCATCCTGATGCATGTATTCCAGGCATTGGTTGCAGAATGGCAAATCCTGCTGAGCATCGTATCCGTATTGAGTATCACAATAGCCAACCTGTTTGCAATCCGTCAAACAGAACTGAAGCGCTTCATGGCGTTCAGCTCTATCTCGCAGGCAGGTTATATCGTGTTGGCAGTTATCGGCAACAACGATATGAGTGTAACGGCCTTGAGCTACTACGTGCTGATTTATGTCGTTGCCAATATGGCCGTATTCTCAATTATCGGCGCTGTTGAACAGGCTCATGGAACAACAGATATGGATGCTTATGACGGACTCTATTCCACGAATCCGAAGATGGCGCTGTTGATGACACTCGCCTTGTTCTCCTTGGGTGGTATTCCGCCGTTTGCAGGTATGTTCTCGAAGTTCTTCGTCTTCATGGCAGCAGCAAAAGCCGGCTCTGTATTGGCATACGCCGTCGTCTTCATCGCCTTGTTGAATACGGTGGTGTCATTGTACTACTACCTGCTCATTGTGAAGGCTATGTACATCAAGCAGAGCGAACATCCGTTGTCAACATTCCGTATGGACTGCAACACCAAGCTGGCGCTTGTCATCTGTACCGCAGGCATCCTTTTGTTTGGTGTCGTCAGCTGCGTCTATGACTGGATAGCAGCAGCGGCATGATGATGAACAGATAGGTCATCATGAAAAAGGGAGTCACGAAATGCGACTCCCTTTTTCCTTTAAATTTTTGATGAGTGAGTTTTATGTAAACAGGTATTAGTTTCCTTTCTTGATGCCGCCCATCACATCGTCGTTGGTGATGGTGGTGTCTGTCTTCTTCACGCTGGTCTTCAGTTTTCCGAAGCGCCACGTCACCCGAATGCCGAAGGCCTTGCTTTTATTCCAACTGTTGCGATAGCCAGTATAGTCACCCTGCACGGTCCGAGTGGTATAACGGTGGTATTCGTTGCCAATCGGATCTTCCATTCCGATACGTACTGTCAGCTGGTCGTCTTTCAGGAATGAACGCTGCACGTTCATTCCATACCAATAATAAGATCCGCTCAACACATACACGCTGGCAACGTCGTGACCAATCTGTCCTCCTCCTGATACAGTCAGCTTCAGCTTCCAAGGTAACTGCTGGGTAAACTGCGCATAGATATCACTATACCACGAGCCAAGTGTATAGCCTTGATTGGGATTCTTCTCGTGTTCGCGGTTGATCCCTACGTTTAGTGTCACATTCGTTTTCTCTAATGGTTTCCATTGGGCATAGCCTCGCAGTCCGAAACGGTAATACTTCAGCACGTTGTCATAGGTACTGTACGTAATATCATCCTTCACATATTTCACAGCCGTAAACCAGTTGTTGGCAAAAGTGATATACGGATGCAGGTTATATGTCAGTTTCGGACCGATATGCATGAAGGTCATGCTCAGGTTGTGGCTACGCGAACTGGAGAGGTGCGGGTTTCCGAATTCAATGGTCGTCGGACTGGTTCTGACAGCAGGATTCAGATAGGAGATTCCTGGTCGGCGGATGTTCACGTTGTAGTTCATCTTCAAGCTGTTGGCATCGTTGAATTTATAGTTCACGCTGGCTGAAGGCACCCAGTCGCTGAGGTTGCGGTGGAAGTTCTCAGCATTACCATCAGGATATTCACCTTGCAGGCGGCTCCATTCATAGCGCAGTCCTGCACGTGCTGACCATTTATTGTAATTCACCAGATACTCCATGTAGGCGGCTCCCACCTGCGTGATGTGATTGAAACGGCCCGTCATGCCGACGGGAGTCACGGGAGCCTGCGTTTCATCTATCCACTGGTATTCCTCTCTGGTTTCGCTTTTGTTTAAACGATAGATATATTTCAGTCCCGTTTCCAGTTTGTGGTGTTCAGCCAACGGACGTACCCAGTCGGCCTGCAGCGTGTGTTCATAGAACCGTTCACGACTGAAGACCGTATAGCCGGAGTAGTTGAAGGGAACGTTCGTCATATTACTCAACTCCGTTTCCTGATCTCGATGGCTGTTGGTCGTTGACAACATATAAGAAAAGGTGAAAGCCTCTTCCGGGCGGCGCGTCTTATGCTGGTAGTCCAACCGTCCGCCCCAGTCCTGATAGCTGTAGCTGGGCAACCAGTATCTGTTGTTGTAGCCGTAGCTCAGCGAGCTGTCGGCATGATACATATCCTCTCGTCCCTCACCACGCACGTCAATGGTATATCCATAGCCCTCCATCGACAGCGTCAACAGGTTCAGCGAATCTATCTCCCAACTGGCTTCCAACTCACCGTAATTGACATGACCGGGGTTGCTGCCTGCCGCCGTACTGTACAAACGACTGCCGGAAGCAGTGTAGATGTTTTCCGACTCACTATGATTCTCTGTTCCCCTACTGCTGATGTGGGACATACCATAGTTGGCCGACAAGACGAACTTTCCCAGCTGAGTCATGATGTAGCCGTTGCCGTCAGCGTGTCCAACATGTGAAATTCCTCCGGAGATAGAACCCGTCACACCAGCAAACTTCGAACCGTCAACCATCACGATGTTCAGCACTGCTGACGTACCTTCTGCATCGTATTTCGCCCCAGGTTCCGTGATGACTTCTATCTTCTTCACCATCGTGGCTGGGATTGACTTCAATACCTCCTTCGGATTCTTCGACATCGCGGGGTCAGGATGACCGTTCTTATAGATTTTGAAGTCTGACGAGCCGTTCACACGGATGTTGTCCTCGCCATCGACGGTTACCATCGGAACCTTCCGAAGCATCTCCATGATATTTTTTGTCTTCGACTCTTCATCGCCCTGCACGTCATACGTCAGTTTGTCGGCTTCCGATTTCACCAGTTGCCGTTGCGAGGAAATGACTACTTCGTCCAGCGTCTTGTCCCACGTGATGCTGTCATTGGTGGTTTTCTGCAATTGAATGGTATCCTTCCCCGATGTGTTGCCTTCCACTGTACCTTGTGCCAGTGCAACAATCGTCATCAACAGGAATGTTGTTTGTAGAATAATTCGTTTCATGATTGTTTCTTTTCTGGGATTTATTTCTTGAGCCTGTTGATGCTCATATCAAACAGTTGTTGGATAAATTCGTCGGTTGTCTTGGCCTTGAGTTTCTGTATCT
>CADCPZ010000155.1 GCA_902803475.1 uncultured Prevotellaceae bacterium | reverse complement strand
CTCCTTGCGCTGACAATACTATCAACAGCATCGTCAGAATCATCTTGCTTTTAATGTCTCTTAAAATCATCATTTTTGTTTGAGTTTTTATTATACGTTTTTATTGTATGCTCTGCTTTTTGTCGCCAATGGAACGGATGTTTCCTGTAACCTGTTGTACACTTATAATTATGTACGCGCGAGGATAGATTGGAATGAGATGAATCTCAAAAAGTCATTGTAACTTATTTAAAATCGGTGACAAAAGTACGATATTTTTCCCTATATAGTATAATAAAAATGGAAAAAACGTACGAAAACGTTTGCGCACACAGCTTTGAAAATAGCTGAATATCAGCATGTTCTAAAAGTATAAAATTTCGGTATTTTATGCTTTTTTTGAACATTTTGCTTCGTTATTACGGGATTCTCTGTATTTTTGTATTCTGGATCCATAAATCATGTTGCAAAATCAAAATTGGTCATTAGGCACTCTCAAAAATAGAAAATCAAGGGTAGAAAAACAAAATTTTTCAGCAACACCCACCATTTTGAGAGCAAAATCTCCTGGAACGCCTTTAAATACAGGTGGTTTGGGAGTGGTGGGTGTTGCCAAACACCCACCACAACACCCACCAAACACCCACCATTTCTGGCTCCCTCCCTACACAGGGGGCGAGGTGGGTCTTTGGTGGGTCTTATGGTGGGTCTTATGGTGGGTCTTTAGCAAGATTTTATGATTGTAATCTTCTGGTTTATAGTGTTTTATATAATCTGCAACTCCAAAAATGGTGGGTGTTGCTAAGAAAAAAGGTAAAAAAGTCAAAGGGAAAAGGGTGCGAAAAACAAAAGCATAGCTTTTGTGCATCAAAAGGTCACCTTTCACTCCTCAAAAGCATACCTTTTACCCCTCAAAAGGTGCCCTTTTGAAAACCAATACGGCTTGTTTTGGTCAACAGAAGTACCCTGTTTTGTATATGAAAACTTTCGCTGCGCTTAATTTTCCCGTAGCTCTGCAACTCTACGAAGAGAAAGGAACGCTTCTTTTAACGGCTGGGAAACAGCACTTGTGGGTTCATCTAATACAAGTTGCTGATAATGATCAAGGAATGATGTTCTATAACGATGGAAGAAATGCAGAAAGTGGTTGATAAACCCAATGCAATCCAACACAGTTATTTCCACATCAATCTTGTTATAAAAAGATGAAGCCAGTTCTTTGACATCCTCATCTATACATTCTGTTGTGATGAAGATATAGTTATCGGGCTTTTGCTGTTGTTTCAAAATTTTCTCTACGCAAACATAGATATCATCAGTTGACACCTTTTTCTTTTTCATTTCATAGCAGGTAATGGTGTTGTCATCGCCTTGCAACGTGATTTCAACATCGCCAATAGCTCCAGTTTGGCTATCTGCCGCATTATGAGAAAAAAGTGGTTTGTTAGTTTCCTGCGTCAGGTGTTGTACGGCTTGATATGCAGCAGCAACCATCAACACAGGTAATCGGCTTGAACCTTTGCATTTCAAATGCAGTTGAAGCAACGTGGTAATCTCTTCGCTCGACAACGCTAATTCGCGGCTTGACGATATCCCTTCTACCAATTGTGAGACTCTTGTTTCTGTTTCGTGCTTAACAAGCAACAAATCTGCTAAAACTTGAATCAGGATGTCTTTCGCTACATTAGGATGCAACTCGACATAATCCAGGATATCCATCATATCCCTATAGACGTATGCTGGACGACATTTTTCAAAAGTGCTCTTCGTGATAGCGGTCTCTATCGTTCGAAAAGCAGGAGTCAAAAATGCTGTTGTGTCATTGCACGGCAATTGGTATTGATGAATGAAACGTTGAACCGTTCCTTCATCTATCGTACGTCCTGCAAACGACCGGTCACCCAATTTCGGATAGGGTTGCCGTGTATCTATATTGCTGTCGACGATTTTTGCAAGCATCGCAGATATCAAGTAGCGAATGGGGGCCTTGCTTCCCTCGCATCTGCACACCGAATTGATGAGTGTCGCTATTTGGTTGGATTTAACGAACTGCTTATGGGGCTGTTTCAACGCACGTTGATATGCTTTTTCTAATATAGCGTCCATATTAAAATAAACTTTGCTGTATGTTTTCCTGGTCTAAGGAATAGTTAATCCACAAAACCTCCTGACGGATATCATGTGTCGAATGAATCTGTTTTTCAGGGGCATAAACCTTTTTCCATTTGGGGGCAGGATATAGTTTATCCATCAGTTCACACTCATAGTTTGAGACTGCGACCTTGCCTTTTACATTGTTCAGCACAATAGCAAGCTCTATATGTTGTTCGTCTGTCATTTCAAACTCATAAGCTTTATTGTCGCCACGAGTAGAATGGACGTAGGGTGGGTCGCAATAGAACAACGTATTGGGGTCGTCGTATAGCTTTATCAGTTCGATAGCAGGACGGTTTTCAATCTGGACACGAAGCAAGCGATTGGCAATATCTTCCAACTGTGCAACACCGCCCATCCATCGGCTAATGACACCCGACATACCTGAACGGGAGGTATTCTTGCAGTTTGCCCAACGACCCAATGTTGCCGTCTGTGCCAAGCCTGTTCTCACCTGACGAGCACGAACATAAAAAAGACGTGCACGTTCCATATCAGTGATGGAATCGTCAGGATTACAGGCAATAGCAAATTCTTCACGTGAAAAAGGCGTAAGTGCAATTTGCCTAATCAACTCGTCTTGATTCTCTCGTAATACACGGAAGAAATTGACAACCTCACCATCCAGGTCGTTGTATGTCTCTACGGGTGATGGGGGTCTATTTAAAAGAACTGCTCCAGAGCCTCCAAATGGCTCACAATAATGGTGGCAAGCTGGCAAACAAGGTAATAGCCAGTCTAAATGAGAATATTTCCCACCATACCACCCGAAAGCAATTTTCTTCTTTCGGGTGCTAGATGTGGTTATTGGAGAGGGTTTATGTTTTACGGTTTGCATTCTTATTTATTTATGCTGCAAAAATAATAAATTCTATGAAATTATCAATGATTTGATTATCAAAAGTTTGTTTTTTACAGTAAGCATTCGATAAACTATAGGTGTAACACCTATATATTATAACAAACAACAGCTACAATCGCATTCGACTGTAGCTGTTGTTATGAAGGTTCTATTGTTTAGAACGGATGCTTATGGGACTCATTATATCTCTTCCTCCTCGAAGAATTCTTCATCATCGAAGTCTTCTTTCGAAGTCTGTTCTGGCTCCTCAATAAGGAAGTCGAATGACTTACTGTAAGTGATGTCGGTGTTAGTATATTCCTGACCAACAGCATCGCCGTTAGCTATGCCTCCGCCAGATATTGCTATCATCTCTTGCAATTCAATATTGATTATATCTGTTTCCGGTTGCAAATATATCTTTGTCATATCTTGTGTCCTCCATGATTATTTGTATAACACTTTCTTTCCGTTCACAATCACAACACCCTTATAAGCCTTCGTTATTCTCTGACCAGCGAGGTTGTACATCGGAGCATTGGCATCAATGTTAGCGTTATCATTAACATTAAGGTTAGCAATACCCGTCGTTGATTCATCGAATGCAAAGCCACTTATCTTTGCGGCAGTAATCTTAGGAACAGCTAAATATGCCTTGTTTGCTGCAATATCGAATGCTGCACCATTTGCAGCACCGTACCAGAACCCAATATTTGTTCCGTTGTGCATTGTCAAGCGATAGAATTTGCAATCAGGGGCAACGGATTCCATTCCACCTGCTTCTAAACCTGCGTCGCCAGATGCTTTTAGCATGTTACCGTCTTTGATGCTTCCTATAGCAGTAGAGAATGATACTATATGCTCTCCTGCAGTAGAAGAAGATACCATTACACCTGTATTAGCAGGAACAACGTCATCAGTAGCATAATCCATGATTGCTAATTTTCCATTTTCTACTTTAACTGCAGATATTGTTAAGTCTGATGGCACAACAAATGCACGATTTGTACTAAAGGTTCCAAAGTATTTAGTTCCATCTGTACATGCAGAAGCAAGTGTTATTGTTGCTGTTGTTGCAGGTATATTGCTTATATAAAATGTTTCATTTACAGGATCCGAACCCGAAGACTTCTTGAAAAGGCGAGGGGCCGTTCCATAAGTGGCCGCATAGGTACCCCATCCGCTTCCGCTATTATTTCTTAAGTATGCATTGTTTTTGTCAGAACTATCATTGGAACGTCCATAATTATGAAATACAAAACGATCCGTTTCATAAGTAATGGTCCATTTTGCATGGTCATCTGACTCATCCGAAATTAATGCACCCTGGTTTTTGGAAGTTGTTCCACCTGCATATTTTGTTCCATTCTTGATACGATAGTAGTTATCTTCGGCTTTATATATCTCCCAAATACAGTCGCTGCTGGGTACAGTTGTAAGCTTTCCTTCCTCAATAGTGTTATCTGCATTCTCGAATCTATTGCTTGCTATAGACGCTTTCATGGCGTATGAACTTGTGCAGATTACATAAAAACCTTCTTCTGGTGCAGTAGTTGTTTCCACCCAATCATCGCTATATCGTGTGATTTCATAACTATAAACAGGGTATAACGTAATGTTCGATGTTGGGTTGTATGTTCCTGTCAAGATTGTTGGAACAACAGTTGTCGCAGAAGAAAACTCTGTTTCCGACCAACCTTCAAAAGTTGCTCCTGCAGGATTATCGCGAACAGGCAGAGTTATACCTGCTCCAGCACTTTCTTCAGTCAAAGAGCCTCCATCACTAAAGGTTACTGTTTTGGGGGTATTCGTTATATAAGTTAGTGTCAAATCATCTATGCAGCGTACAGCAGTAGACCCGCTATAATAAACTCTTACATATACATCTGTATAACTACTAAGATCACGAGTTACTTCCACCCATGTTCCTTTGCTCATCGATTTGGCATCTTGTGTCGCACCAACTTGCGTCCATTCTGTTCCGTCAGATGAAACTTCAACTTTCCAACTCGACGTGGACGTATTTGTTGATTTTTTAGAAATGTAAAAATTGATTTGAGTTGGTTTAGCTATTTTGTTCACTGTTGTTAATGATGCAGGATCACCACTAGTTGCTCCAAAATAGCTTCCACCATGATTGGCAACACCACTATCTTTCTGTTTTGAACTAATTTTTGAGAACGTCCAATCTGGATAGGCACTATTCTCACTTTCAAAGTCAATCACGAGCTTATCTGCCCACACACTCGAACTTCCCGCTATCAGGGCACATAGCAGGAGCATTGTTTTGAGTAATAATGTTTTTTTCATGTTATTTATTTTTATAGATTAATGATTTTATTCCGTTTCATCTCCCAAAGCCCCCTTTTTGCCGAAGGCTCCCCCCCCCTCGTCCCTTGGAGAGGGGGTTAGAGGATGAGGCTTAGGGGAGACTGGAGGAACTTTTATTCGTTGTCGTTACCTTCTTCAAAGAAACTGAAGGAAAATTCTTTACCCAGTACTTCTTCCTCATTTGTTACTGTGGTTTCGTCACTATCGCCTTTAAAGAGTGATGTATCTTGCATCAAATGAAGCTCTATCTGGTATGTCTTTGTTTCCGGTTTAATATATATCTTTGTCATAGTTGTATTTTGTCAAGAATTAAAGAATTATTGAATTGTTTATCTTTAGCTGTCCCCACACCTCCCCTAAACAGGGGAGGCTGAGAGGGGTCTTATTTTCTCACAACTTTCTTTCCATTCACGATTACAACGCCCTTGTAGCTCTTGTTGACACGCTGGCCTGCGAGATTGTACATCGGAGTATTTTCATCGAATTCATCTTTAATTTCAACGTTATTAATACCTGTAGCTGTATTATCGAAAGCGAGGTAGTCACGAGCAGAAGACGTTGCTTGACCTTGCAGATATACCTTACCTGCGCTCAGGCTTGTCGAACCTGCCCACTTGTAGAAGCCAACTATGTTATTTTTCTTGGCCAAAACAAACATATTCTCTACGTCTGAGCCAGTAGAAACGCAAAGGTCGTTTGTTCCTACAGGGTCAGCTGAAGCAATTACAGGCACGTTGACATTTCCACCACCAGCTTTGTAAAGTACGACTGGAGTATTAGCAGGAACTTGACCAGAAGAAATCACATTCAGCTTAACATATGATCCCATGTCTCTAGCGGTATAGACATTAACACCAGTTCCACTGAAGTCGAGTGCATTGGTTGCGTTCACGAAAGTTGCGTATTCAGCTGAAGAGATAGTAGCAGGTGCAGTAATAGCATTAATCTCGCTTGTACTCTTTACACCTCTTCCTGTAAAGTAAGATTCTTCATTTCCTTTAAGAAGTATTTTATATCCTATCACAGCACCACTTGTACTTGAAATACCCCAATTATCTTTCATGTCTTTTGTAGGAAGTGCTACTGGAATCAGTCCATCTGCTGTATTAGTACCAATATTATAACCCTCCGTAAACGATTTATCTGGAGTGTCTGCCAAAAGAAGATTAGCAGTGTTCCATTGGGTTTTTGTGGTTTTATATGCTTTGCTATTGTTACCATCTACACAACCAACAATATAACCTGTTACATATACATCAGATATATTTTCTGTTAAGGCTTCTATCTCTTCTACTGTATATGGGGCTAAAATCGAGCCTTTAGCAATATCAAATGTAGCTGTTACAGTAACAGCCTTTGCAGGCATAGTGAAGGTACGAGTGTTACCTGTACCACTTACTTCTACGTTTCCAGCATCTGCATCAGTAACCGTAACTGTGTTAAGTGCGTAGTTCGCAGCAGGTGTGGCTGTTAGTGTAATGGTTTCACCAGCAATACCAGTTGTTGGTTCTGCTGCAATAGAACCATTTTCTGCAGGATTAATGGTGATAGCATATTCCTGAGCAAACGTTCCTACAATTTCCACATTGCTGGCAGGCATTATAAACTTATTATTGGTTACAGTTACTTCATTTAAATTTTTATCAAGGACAGTCCAAGAAACAAATCGATAACCGGAAACAGGGGTAGGAGTTAACGTAATCTCTATTCCAGTTTTCGCAGTAGAAGTACTTGACCCTATCGTACCACCGGTTGTTTGGGTTAAATGAATAACATAGTCAGTTTCATCAGCTTCGAAATTTGCCGTAAGAATTGCATCTGCTGTTGGCATTACATATGTTGTTGATGCGCTTGAAGCATCACCAAAAGTAGCTGCGGGCGAAGAAGTCCATCCTGTAAAGATATAGCCAGGATTTGGGACGGCAGTTATATTCAACGTAGCTCCTTCTGCAACCTGGGATTCAGATGCCACAGCAGCACTTGTGGTTGCATTCGTAGCAGTTATGGTACCACCTATAGCGGAAAATGTTAATGAATGAGTCGTAGTTGTTTCTTCTATTTTGTAAAGACGAATTGCGCTTTGAGCTGATTTATAATATTTAAAGGTGTAACTACCACTAGAATTATAAAATTGTAGTTTTGGACCAGCACTACTTGTTATGGTTACAAGACTATTTGAAATAGAAATGGTATTATCATATGTTGTTGTCGTACTTTGATCTAGTCCATTATAATTCGAAGTCCGACCAATATAATAACCTGATTTTGACTTAATTGTATATTTTCCATCTGTTGAAGATTTTGCTATAATGAAAGTTTTGGCACTATAATCACCCGTGATAGTTGATGCATTTGCCGTAACAATAAACAAATCTCCATTTGTGCCAAGATTAGTTCCTGTTTTGCTGCCATCATATGCCATTGTTGGTTGTTTTTCACTTACAATAAGGTATTCTCCACTCCAATCTGTAGGAGCTTCTGTTACTCTATTAAATGTGACATTATCCGCCCACCCATTCATACTTCCCACTATCAGGGCGAATAGTAGGAATAGGAATTTTAAGAATGTAATTCTTTTCATAATAATTGTAGTTTTAAGTTATAGATTATATGATATATGATTCGTCAAGGAAAAGGCGACGATGGAACATTCGCATGCTCTGATGCCGCCCTAAACATTCGCTTTCTATGAAGCGTGGGCAAGACACACGCCGTCAAGCCCTGTCGCAATGGAATATACCATAACGACAAAGTACTTCTCCTGTGAGAAGAAATGCTGTTGTTTGCCCATCATGTGGAAGTTTAGATCTTATTGGCGACAAAGATAGTGCAAATCGAGAGAAATGCAAAATAATTTTAGAATTATTTTCATTTCCGAGATGCAGCCTATCTTCGAAGCGAAGCTTCAAAGGTACGATTAAATGAGAACAATACAAAATAAAAATGGTACTTTTTTATTTTTATTGTCGAACCGATGGAGCAGCGAGAGCCATCAAATTTGTTTGGCTGAGTCGTGACAGAGGAAGACGAAATCAATGATAGAACCTTCGACGAAGTCAAAGGTAGTGCAAATCGAGCACAAAACAAAAGCATAGCTTTCACTTACCGAAAACTATGCTTTTGATGATGAACTTTTACCTTTTTGTTGCGTAAAAGCGATACTTATGAAATCCTATTGTGCATTGATTTCCTGCAGCAGTCGGTCGGCATGTCCCCATTTGTCCATCAGGTAGAGGACGAAGCGGATGTCAACACCAATGCAACGGGCTAACTCCTTGTCGAAGTTGATGTCTGACGAGAGGGAATCCCAGTTGCCGTCGAAGGCCAAACCGATAAGGCGTCCCTTGCCGTCGAACATCGGAGAACCGCTGTTGCCGCCCGTGATGTCGTTGTTGGTGAGGAAACAGAGCTGCATCTTGCCTGTCTTGGGGTCTTGGTACTTGCCGTAGTCTTTGGCTGAAAGGAGTTCGTGCATGATAGGCTCAGCGAAATATTCCGCGTTCTCATTGGCTTTTTTCATCTTCTCGATGATGCTCTCAGCGGTGGTATAGTAGCCTGAGTCGTAGCCACCGATGCGATAGCCGCCTACCTGTCCGTAAGAAAGGCGCATGGTGAAGTTGGCATCGGAATAATGGGGCAACTCCTGTTCCATCTGGATGCGTGCCTCGCAGAGCTTCTTTTCCTGCACAGCTACACTGTCGAGCAGCGGCCACAGCTCACTGCCGATCTGTCCGTAAACAGCAAGGAGTTCTACTCCGAGACTGACGCCCGGGTCTTTGTAGAAGTCTTTCTTGCCGGAATAGATTTTGGCACCTTTCTTCATCAACGCGGACTTCTTATACAGGTAACCGACGTATTTCGTATAGTCGCCCTTGAACTTCTTCTTGATGGTCTCATAGAAATAGGGCAGATACTCTTCGGGCACTTGCTGACCGAAGTTCTCGAGCATACAGGCGGTCAGCTCCTTGTCGAGTGCCATATCCCATTTGTCGCTGTTGTCGTCGAAGACGAGATACTGTTTCTTGGGATTGTCTTCGGGACCTTTCACCTGGATGCCTTTCATCGATGAGTTGATGTTGATGGCGCGGGTGAAGAACTCGGTGTTGCGCCAGAAACTCTCAAACAAGATATTCAACGCACGATAGGCTTTGAAGCGCTTCTCGTAGAGGCTTTGCAGCAGGTCGAAATCGACGTTGACTCGATCGCTGAGCACGGGCTGTTTCTGCTGCCACTCACGGATGCGTGCCTCATACTGCTCTTTCTGCTGGACGATGCCGATGCTGTCGATACATTTGTTCATACCGATGGAGTTTTTCCAGTAGTTGCTGCTGCTGGCAAAGTCGTCTTCATAGAGGATGCGCAGGCGCTCGTCCTTATCCATATATTTACGCAGGATGGCGAGCTTCTTGTCGCGAACTTGTACACGTGTGGCGTTCTCGCCGTTGCGCATCTCGGTGATGCCATAGGAAGAGAGGTAGCGGCTGGTGGAACCAGGATAGCCCAACGTCATCGCATAGGAGCCTTCCTGATAGCCTTGTAAGCTGACGGGTGCCCAGTGTTTCGGATGATAGGGCACATTGTCTTTGGAGTATTCGGCAGGACCATTGGTCTTTGGGTCGGCATAGATGCGGAAGACGGAAAAGTCGCAGGTCTGACGCGGCCACATCCAGTTGTCGGTCTCACCACCGAACTTACCCATCGACTTGGGAACGGTGAACACTAAGCGCAGGTCGTGGAACTCCTGATAGGTGGTGGCAAAATACTGGTTGCCCTCATAGAACGGGTCTATCTCGATGTGCATACTCTTGTCGATGGCTTTGATGGAATCGGTCATCACCTTCGCTACGGAGTCGATGGCGGCTGACTGTTCGTCGCTGCTCTTTCCTTCGATGAGCGGATAGATGCGGCTGGTGACGTCCTGTTGGTCAATCATGAACGACACAAACATATTTTCGTTAGGCAGTTCTTCTTCATAGCTCTTGGCACAGAAGCCGTTCAGCATATAGTCGTGCTCCACCGTAGAATGCTTGTTGATGGCTGAGAAACCGCAATGATGGTTGGTGAACACCAGTCCGTTGGGTGATACGACAACGCCTGAGCAGTAGCCGCTGAAGTTGACAACTGCATTCTTGACGGCGTGGTCACCGTAGTATAAATCCTTGTAAGGTAACTGTAATCCTTCTGCCACCATTTGGTTGTAAACCGCCTCTGGCAGGTTGTAGAGTGTCCACATGCCTTCGTCGGCCTTCACCATAGAGAAATGGGTGCTGAGCAATGAGCATTGGAGGAATAGGGTAATTAAAAATAATTTTTTCATTGTTTTGTTGTTTTTTTTGATGGGAATTATGGGAGTAATGGGAATTATGGGAATTATGGGGGGCGTTAAAAGTACTTGCCGATGACGGGCAGGCTTTTCAGCGGGAAATCCTTGTAGATGATGATAGCGAGGAAACACACGATGAGGAATGTGTTGACGCTGACGGCTCCCCATACCGGCAGATATTGGTTGGACAGACTCATGCCCACGAAAAAGACCACTGTGACGACCGTATAGAAGAAGATGTCTTTCAACGGATAGCGGATGGGAAAATACTTCTGTCCGGCGAAATAGGAGATGACCATTGAGACGGCGTAGGCGGCAAATCCTGCCCAGGCGCAGGCCATATAGCTGAAACGCGGTATCAGCAGGATATCGACGATAATCAGTACGATGGCACCGATACCTGAGAAATAGGCACCCCAGATGGTGCGGTCGGTGAGTTTATACCAGAACGACAGGTTGAAGAACACGCCGAACATGATTTCTGCTGCCATCACGATGGGAACGATGCGCAACCCTTCCCAGTAG
>CADCPZ010000154.1 GCA_902803475.1 uncultured Prevotellaceae bacterium | reverse complement strand
CTGCTTGCGGAAGATGTACGAGGCGTAATTGTTACGCTCACTCCTGCTGTATCCCACGATGTAGTATCCATTCTTCAGGTGCCACTGCACGGACCACGTAGCTGGGATGGCTGTTGTACAGGTTACATACCTGTATCCATTTTCTCTTAGACGCTGCTGTTCCACTTCGAATAATTTCGAACCGACTCCCTGTCGTTTTGCCTTGGGTGATACAGAGAAGTTACCTTCTAATGCATACCCTTTTTTCTTGTGCAGTATGAGTGTTCGCATCGCCAACAACTCGCCAGTTACTCCATCTTGTGCCACAAAAATGGTTTTACCTTTTATGAATTGATGAAATTGTTCAATCGGCTCATAAGCCACATGTATATCCAATCCCTTTTCAGCCCATTGTTGGTATGCAGTTTTGCGCAGTTCGTATAGTTCTTCGACAGACACCTCTGCCTCTTTATTTGTCTTGATGACAATAGTTCTTTTTTTAAACATTGTCTTTTCATCTAATGTGTCGCAAAGCGAAGTTTCGCTCTTCCTGTTGTGTCATCATATGACAGCTTTGCGTTGTTAAAATGGGGCGTAAGGCGCTTGTGGCCCTGCGCCCCAGATTGATTCTCGTTTGAATATTTTTGAAAAACTTGTTTACAGTTCTCCTGGTTCATCAAAACTTCCTTGTTCACCACTGCCTGAAACGAGCCCCAGCATATTACGCTGCAGTTCGAGTTTTATAACCTGAATCTCAGGAGCAGTATATACGATCTTTTTCATTGTTCTTAATAATAACATTTAGTTAATTAAACTTGTGTTGTAAGAAAGAACTCACCCACGCCCTTTGAGTGGTGTGAGCGAGTTCTTTATAATTAAGAAGTTATTACTTGATAACGATCTTCTTACCGTTATTGATGTAGATACCCTTCTCGGTAGGAACGCCCTGCAGCTTAACACCGTTCAGAGTGTACCATCCCTCAGCAGCTACACCAGCCATCTTCTCTGCATCGATGTTACGGATAGTTGTAGTGCTACCGTCAAGCTCCTCAAAGTTGAGTTCAATAGCAAGTGAACTATTCTGCGGAGTTACAATGAATGCATTGTAAGGAACAATGTCGAACTCGCTACCATCCTTAGTAATCACCTGCATAGAGTTTGGCTTTGTATCAGTACCTGCAAGGAACTGAATGTAAGAATAGTTCTTGTCAAGAGTCATCGTCTCATAAGTTCCTGCGAACTTGATACCGAGATTGTCCTCGTCAGCATCGATAGAAGGTCCACCAGTTGCAGGCTTAACGATAGTCTGAGTTCCGAAGTTAATTACTTGATCATCAGCAATTGCACTAGATGTCTTCACAAAGATAGGATTATTGGCAGGAATCTTAGTATCGTTCAGACCCATCTCCAGTTTGAGTGAAATCTTAGCATACTTTACACCACTTGCCTTTTCTGCGACTGTTGTCTTTGAAGGATCAACGACATTGACAATTGCATAGCCAAGAGCCTTAGACAGGTCAGCAACAGAAATCTGGAACGGAAGAACCAAAGCATTCCATTCACCTGCACGCCATGCGTCAGTATAACCGCTAAGACTTGAGTTACCGCGGTTCAGCTTAATCTTGATGTTTGCGGTCTTACCGTCGTTGGCATCAATCTTAGCAGCAACGTCAGCATCGTCAGCATTCAAGAACAAGTCTGCAGCACCTGCAGTGATAATCAACTTACCCGTAGTCCAAGTGATAGTGTAATTCTTGTTCTTATATGTATCTGCGATCACTGCAGGAGCAGCAGATTCGATACCGTCATTGATACCAGCATTCTCATCTGTAAATATCACACCTGCCTTATACTTCAATTCGTATGCGATGTTGCTCACAGCATCCTGTACAACAGCGTTATTGATAAGGCCCGTCATCTTCACTGCGCTCTGGTTCAGTTCAGGTGTACCTGTTGCCATAACAGGAACAGTCTGTTCAATAGGAGTAACGGTCAACTCAGCTGGAGTAATCTTCAGACGACCATTGCTGTAGGTAACATTATCAAGTGAATAGTTCTCTGTCAGTTCCAGAGTACCATCCTTAACTGTAATATTATAGAAACCAACATCCTCACCAGCCTCACGAACCAGAGTAGGATAAGTCTTAATAACATTCTCGATAGGATCTTCAGTACCAGAGATGGCAATCTTAGTCGCGTCAGCCTGAACACCAGCTACGTAATCATCAGCAGTACCGTAAACCTTTGTATCACCAATAGTGATAATAGTCACAGTAGCAGGAGTGATTTCAAAGTTACCCTTAACGAGTGTTACGCCAGGAGTCTCAAGGTCTGCACCATAGTTCTTGAAGAGATCAAGAGCTTCACCTGCAGCAGTCCAAGCAGGAACAAGTGAATTAGCATAGGTACCTACCTTCTCAGTAGATCCATCTACCTTAACAGTAAGATCACGAGTTACAGCAATATTTGTGAGAGAAGTCAGGTTAGCTACATCACCTGCTACAGGAGTTTCACCTGTGGCATCAATCTCAAGAGCGAAAGCTACAGCAACATCCTCGGTGCCATAAATCTTAGATTTATTTGTGGCCTTTACCTTTACACCAAGAAGAGGAGTTACAGTGAACTTACCATTGGTGGTATAGCCAATCATCTTATAGTTGGTATTGGCGTCACTACCAGTAACCTCAATATCATAAGCGCCTACGTTTGCACTTACAGTAGTTGTAAGAGCAGCGGTAGCTTTAGTAAAGCCAAGCATATCCTCATTGTCTTCACCAATAAAGCCAGAGTAGCTAAGACGGAAACCACCTGTAGGAGCTGAAGGAGCAACACCGTCATAAACCTTGGTCTCATTCAGGGCAATAACGTTCAGAGGCTTCTTCTCAATAGTGAAATTAAAAGCATCCACAACAACATTTACGCCACCATAGTTACCCCTACCATTAACCTTTACAGTGTAGTCACCAGCATTCTTTGCAGTTGCGCTGATGGTCACGGTGAAGTCGTCATCACGGATCAGCTTGTTAGCATCGGTTGCAGTCGCTTCAGTGTTGCCACCCTTGTAAACTTCGAATACGGGGGTCTGTTCTTCGCCATTATAAACATACTTACCCGCAGGAGTTGCAGTTGCACCAGCTACCTGCTTGAAGAAGAAATCAGTTGTATTGATGTCAATCTGCTTAATTCTCATAAAACGGGGAGCATATACAATAGTATAGTTAGGACCTGCAGCAAGAGTACTTGTATTAAAGGTAATAGGGTAACCATTAGTAGCAGTACCGTCAAGCAAGTCACCATTCGATTTAGCATTGGCATTTACTTCACCCATCACAGGAACAATATCACCATGAAGAAGAGTAGCCTTATGTGCTTCATCTTCAAAGGTATAGCCATTAACTGTACCTGATGCCCAGTTTGTATAGGTAGTAGCAGTCATAACAGCATCTGTCAGAACTACGCTATTCTCCTGACCGTAAACCTTGGCAAAATCATCAAAAGGATCATTACCACCATAGTGAACAGTAAGAACTCTTGGATTGATCTTCAACACAGGATTACCCTCCACAGTGATAGTATAGTTCATTGCAGTAGCAGTGCTGTTGATTGGATAACCAGTAGTGGTATTTACCTGCTCTGTAGAGCCATCAACATTATGCGTTCTTTCGTAGCCGAATGTAACGTAGATGTTCTCTGCAGGCTCAGGCAGACTCTGACCAGCCTTTACTGCCCATGTAGCAGTAGCAGGATCGGCATCACCATAGGTTTTCTCGATATTGTCGATGGTGATAACCAATGGAGCTTTTTTAATCGTAAAGGCAGGACGCTTTGCTTCAAGAACTGAGTTTATGTAATTTACTGAAGCACCAGTAATACCGATGGTATAATTACCAGCATTCTTGAATCCTGCGGTCACATCGTGACCGAGTTCATCATAAAATGAAAGCACAACATCGCCCTCATCAATAGTAGTCCATTCACCATTCTCAACAGCCTGGTACTGAATAGTCCAGGCAATGCCAGAACGGTCCTGTGCATTGTAAACGATGTCGCCACCCTGCTGATATATTGCCTTTACAGCATGAACTGAAGACAAATCCACAGCCTGAGCCCAACCAGCCAATGGCAACAGTGCAAACAGCATCAAAATAAGAAAATGTTTTCTCATAATTTGAATGTTTTAATTAATAATAATGTGAATAATAATAAAATTTATAAATTGAT
>CADCPZ010000153.1 GCA_902803475.1 uncultured Prevotellaceae bacterium | reverse complement strand
TCGATGCTTGATAAGAAAAGAGAAGAACTCAATAGCATTATTGATGAATGTGTCAATGCTATCCAAGGACACCAGTCAGAAGATGGTGCGGTGAGGAATGCAATCAATGATACCGTCAATGATTATAACCAGAAACGCGCTGAAGTAATTGAAACTCAATCTCTGGCTCTTCTTGATGGAATGGTTCAGCGTTTATGGGATATTAAAGATGATGCAATAAAAAGAATTGAAGCTATAAAACGTCCCACACCCGTAAAACCAGTACCCGTAGATCCAGGAAAGAAGGTTAAAGCGATTCGAGTAAAAGAGGCTTACCGTCAAGTTGTATTTCCTCTGAGAACGTTGAAGTCGGAAGATGACATTGACAAATATGTGGAACAGGCGAGAAGAACTCTGAAAAACATGCTTGATGATAACGATCAAATTGAACTGAAGTAAAGGTTTTAAAATGGACAAGAATGCAATCAAGAAATATGCAATATGGGCAAGACGAGAACTGATAGAACGTGTCTCGCAACGCGCCTTGTTGTACGGGATTAGCGCGGATGACGTCGTCGATCCCAATGCTGATGATGTAAATGGCCAACTGCTATCAGCAGTTGAAAAGCGGCAGCGTCAGGCGCTGATCCGCAACATCAAGACAAAGGGCTACGAGCAGGTCCTGGAAGAAGTGGCATACACGTGGTTTAACCGTTTTGCCGCCCTGCGCTTCATGGAGGTCAACGGCTATCTGCCTTCCCACATCCGGGTGTTCACCAATGATGCCGGAGAGTTCAAACCACAGATCCTTGCCGAGGCTATCCATCTGGAGTTGGACGGGCTGGACATGAACAAGGTCTATGAACTGGAGAGCGCCAACAAGAGTGAGGAGCTGTTCAAGTATTTGTTGATCGTACAGTGTAATGCCCTGAACAGCATCCTGCCGGGAATGTTCCAGCGAATCGAGGATTATACCGAGTTGTTGTTGCCGGACTATTTGCTCCGCGAGGGTAGCGTGATCGAGCAGATGGTCACCGCCATCCCGGAGGAGGATTGGACCGACCAGGTGCAGATCATCGGGTGGTTGTATCAGTATTACAATACAGAGCCGAAGGATAAGGTCTTTGCCGACCTGAAGAAGAACATCAAGATCACCAAAGAGAATATCCCAGCAGCTACGCAGCTCTTCACGCCAGACTGGATAGTCCATTATATGGTCGAAAATAGCCTCGGTCGCTTGTGGCTGGAGGGCCATCCCAATGATGCTCTGAAATCCGAATGGAAGTATTATCTTGACGAAGCTGAGCAGGAGCCAGACGTGCAGGTGCAGCTTGCCACAATTCGGAAGGAGTATGCTGCCCTAAAACCCGAAGAAATCCGTGTCATCGATCCCTGTATGGGTTCGGGCCACATACTTTGCGTTCTTTTTGATGTACTTGTACGTATTTATGAGGATTACGGATATACCGCACGCGAAGCGGCTGTCAAGATTGTGGAATACAACCTGTGGGGGTTGGACATTGATGAGCGTGCGGCCCAGCTATCCTACTTTGCAGTGATGATGAAGGCTCGTCAGTACGACCGGCGTTTCTTTACACGGAAGGTTCAGCCGCATGTGTACGCCATCGAGGAGAGCAACGGCATCACTTCTGCGCCGATGCATGATATGGGACTTAATTTGTCTCAAGAAGAATTTAGCAAGGCAGCCAAGCAGGCCATGCGTCTGGTTGAAGAAATGCACGACGCCAAAGAGTACGGCAGTATTATTGATGTCACGCCGTGTGACTGGGATTTGCTGCGTCGTTTTGCTGTGCCCAGAGACGAGGACGGACAGCTCCATCTTGATATTCATGGAGAGATTGAGGCCTCTTCAAGACTGCAAAAGTTAATTGATATTGGTGAATGCCTTGCAGCGAAATATTCAGTTGTAGTAACAAATCCTCCCTATATGACAGGCTCAGGGATGCCAACGAAGCTATATGAGTTCGTGAAAAAAAGATTCCCTGATTCAAAAGCAGACTTGTTTGCCGTTTTCATGGAAAGATGTGGTGCAATGCTGAAAACCCACGGTTTCCAAGCCATGATTACTCAGCATGCGTGGATGTTCCTGACAAGTTTTGAAAAACTGCGTATTAAGCTCAGAGGCCGCGATATTATCAATATGGCCCACTTAGGCGCAAGAGCATTTGATGAAATTGGGGGTGCAGTGGTTCAAACAACCACATTTGTAATTCAATCTTCCTATATTTCAGGGCGTAAAGGTATTTATTGCAGGCTTCTTGATGCTCAGTCTGAAAATGGCAAAGAGCAGGCATTTCTCAGTGGGATGAATAGGTATGCCGCGTCCTCAGATAATTTTGGCAAAATACCAGGCAACCCGTATTCATATTGGGTGAGCGAGAACATTTATAAAATATTCGACGGCGAGAATCTCGACAAGAGATATGATATCAAAGCCGGAATGTGCACTGGTGACAACGGGAAATTCATTCTGTATTGGCATGAAATTGATTGGACTTTAAGCAAGTGCACTTCACCGGACAGATATGAGTATACACCACATAACAAAGGCGGAGAGTATCGTAAATGGTATGGTAATAGGGATGTAATCCTAAAGTATAGTCCTAAAGCATTAGCAGCTATGGAACATAACGCAGGATTTAGACATGATGGAAGGGACTATTATTTTAGGGAACACCTTGGGTGGTCAAAGATTACGTCTGGGGCCTCAAGTTTTCGCTATTTTGAAGAAGGTTTTACTTTTGATTCTGCTGGATTAGGTTTGTTCCCAGTAGCGGAACAAGATATTTATGTGACACTGGCATTCTTAAACTCAAAAGTTGCAGAAGAGCTTATAGCTTTGTTGAATCCTACGCTAAATGTAACGCCAATGATTGTAAAGAAGTTACCTTTTACAAAGCGTAGTGATTCTGAAAATGCTGTTGATCTTGCAAAGAATAATATTCTGTTGTGTAAAGAGGATTGGGATTCTTTTGAGACATCATGGGACTTCATAGAACATCCTTTCATAGCTGCTACATGCAGGGGTGCCAGAGATGGCGAAGCTACAACTATTAAGCAGGCTTTTGAAAACTGGAAAGGGGTCGCTGAAGGTCGCTTTAATAAGCTCAAAGCGAATGAGGTAGAACTGAATCGAATTTTCATCGGTATCTATGGTCTTGGAGAAGAATTGAGCCCAGTGGTCGAGGACAAGGATGTAACCGTTCGAAAAGCGGATCTACAACGGGAAGTTCGCAGCTTCATTTCGTATGCTGTTGGGTGCATATTCGGACGTTATACGCTTGGCAAGCCTGGTCTCATTTATGCTGGCGGTAAATGGGATGCATCTAAGTATCCTCGATTTCAGCCAGACAAAGATGCCATCATCCCTATTTGCGATGATGAATACTTCGAGGATGAAATTGTAGGTCGCTTTGTGAAGTTTGTCGAAGTGGCCTTTGGCAAAGCAACATTGGAAGACAATCTTCACTTCATCGCCGATGCTCTCGGGGGCAAGGGTTCCTCCCGCGAGGTCATTCGTAATTACTTTATCAATGACTTCTATGCGGATCACCTGAAAGTTTACCAGAAGCGCCCTATCTACTGGCTCTTCGACAGCGGCAAGAAGAACGGCTTCAAGTGCCTGATCTATATGCACCGCTATCAGCCGGACACCATCGCCCGTATTCGCACGGACTATATTCATGAGCAGCAATCTAGATACCGTACAGCCATTGCTGATTTGGAACAACGTGTTGACAATACCTCCGGCTCGGAACGAGTTAAACTGTCAAAACAATTGGCCAAATTACAAGCTCAGGAAGAAGAAGTCAGAGTATATGAAGAAAAAATCCATCATCTAGCTGATCAAATGATAGAAATCGATCTTGATGATGGTGTGAAGCACAACTATGCGTTGTTCAAGGATGTGCTTGCAAAGATTAAGTAAAGGTAGGAGCCCTAATGGATTCTGGAAAAATCATACAGGACTTAAATGGCCGGTTTGCAGCTCCGCTGCCAGAGTTCTATAAACGTCGAATCGTTGTTTGGATCGATGAGGATCAGGAGTTTATAGATAAACTGGATGAAATTGCTATCGGAAATGCCAAGGTGGTTGCACTAACTGGTGCCAATAACTTTTATGTGAAGAAGTTGTTGGCGGTAGATGATCCTGCCAGTAATTATCTGGTGTATCGGCCATTTTCAATTGAGTCCGATGAAGATGATTGGCTACTGGATGTTGAACTCTATAGTGAAGAGTTCCGCGCAGATTTATTATCTATGTGGATGGATGAAATGGGTGTTTCTCAGACACCGGTGCTCCGCCGAGGCTTCAAGCAATACCGGAAGTTTTTCAACGCACAGTCACGTCGCAACAAGGTGGCTGGCCAGACGGATGTCCCTGCCACAATGTCACAACTCCAAATGGCAATCATGGCAGCTATATGTGGTTTGAAAACCGCTAAGGCCAACGTAATTATCAAATCTGTTTTGCAAAATGGGATGCGGAAAGAAAACAATGCTCTTTTTCAAGAGTTTGTTAATTATGAAATTGACGATGTCTTCTGGGGAATGGTCGCGCAAGGTACTGGGTATCAAGAGACAGAGCCCGAACTTGCAAGATTGGCGGCACATATTCTGCTGACTGCATCTACAAGGACCATGCAAATAGAATTTTTGTCTGGGCTGGAAATGCTGCTTTCCTCGGCACATCAGGCCAATTGCTACGATTTTGTTGCAGACTGGATGCGTAGCGAAGATGGAACGGATATCTATTCAATTTCTTTAGATGTCGAAGAAGAACTTAAACTGCCACAGCGCTTCATGAAACTGCAGGTGGAAGATCTTGTGGCAACAGAGGTTTTTCCCTGCATTGACGAAGTTGTTTTGATTAAGTTGATGACTGAAATCAGTGACAACATTATCGATGTTGACCGTATCACGAAAACCGTCGAAAAACGTAGAACTTGTGTTTGGTACAACGATGTGGCGGTTTACTATGATGGTGTGTTGCAGATGGCTAAAATGCAGTCCTTTTTCATTAAGCATTCTGGAGGATTTCACACGGTTGAACCGAAAAAAATCTGGAAAGAATATACCACAGAGTATTACTTGATGGATTCCTATTATCGAGAATTCTACAAGACATATTCTGAGAGCTTAAAGAACTATCATGCCGAGTTATCAGATTTGTTTGCACGTGTTAAAGATAGGGCTGAGGGGCTCTATAGCACCTGGTTTTTAGGGCAACTTGGTACAAGTTGGTCTAATGCTTGCTCAGAGAATTTGAGGGAGTACGGCCGAGTCTTAGAGGTGCCTTGTCAAGACGATTTCTATCGAGACAAAGTTTCCATGGCAGATAACAAAACGTATGTTGTTATTTCAGATGCTTTGCGTTATGAAGTGGCAGCTACGCTTGCCGAACAATTACAACGTGAGACTCAAGCGGGAGTCGAACTTAAGTCGATGCAAGCCATTTTCCCAACGATAACTAAGTTTGGCATGGCCGCTTTGCTTCCACACAAAGAGCTTTCTGTAGAACTGAAAGTTGGTCAAACAGAACGGTTGGCTGTGTTGGCTGACGGGCAGTCAACAGAATCCAATAATCGAGATAAAGTTTTGAAATCTGCTGACTCTGCCAGTGTTGCACTTAAATATAAGAGTCTTATTGGAATGAAACGTGCAGACCGTCAGGAACTCGTTAAAGGTATGAACGTAGTTTATATTTACCACGATACCATTGATGAGGCGGGTCATTTGGAGAAGAACATCTTCACCGCTTGTGATGAAGCAATTCAGGAACTGAAAAATCTAGTTCGTATCATTACGAACGATTTCGGTGGCACTAATATTCTTATCACAGCCGACCACGGTTTCCTTTATACATTCAATCCTCTTTCTGAAGACGATAAGGTTGATAAAACTACTCAAAGCGAGGAAGACATTGAGATTGGTCGTCGTTATGCAATTATGCAGAAGGATGCTAAGCCTCAGTACTTGCTTCCCGTGAAGTTCCTTGAGGATAAAACACCTTACTCCGGTTTTGCCCCAAGAGATAATATTCGAATCAAGATGAAGGGTAGTGGCCTGAACTTTGTCCATGGCGGCATAAGTCTTCAGGAAATGGTAGTTCCTGTTATCGAGTACCATTTCTTGAGAAACCAGTATAAGGAATATACAAAGCATAAGAGTAAGTACGATACAAAACCTGTTGAAATCAGTTTGCTTTCTGCAAATAGAAAAATCAGCAATATGATTTTCTCCCTAAGCTTTTATCAGAAAGAAGCCGTTGGGGGAAATCGAGAAGCAGCAACCTATCAACTGTATTTTACGGATAGTGTTGGAAAAACTGTCAGCGATATTCAAACGATTATTGCAGATAAAACAACTGAAAATGGACAGGAAAGAACGTTCCGATGCAACTTTAATTTGAAATCCCAAGAGTATAGTAATACGGAAATTTATTATCTATTGATTGCAGACGAAAATGGTTTGGAAGTACAACGAGAAGAATTCCAAATCGATATTGCATTTGCGTTAGATGGATTCAGCTTCTTCTAATTGATTACCCAGGAGGAACCCAGTTTGGACGATAAGGAAATGAGCGTAAGCACCAGAGATGTTATCAAGGAAAAATTACGTGACAACTTCGATGGCAAAATTGTTCGAAAGGATTTAACAAAGAAAATCAAGGAAGGTGCTAATGTGCCTACCTATGTGCTAGAATTTCTCCTTGGACAATATTGCAGTTCAGACGATGATGAGATCATCCAGAAAGGTGTCGAGACGGTTAAACGCATTCTTGCGGATAACTATGTGCGGCCGGATGAATCTGAAAAGGTGCTCTCTAAACTTCGCCAGCGTGGATCGATGACAATTATCGATCAGGTGACAGTCGAACTGAATTTGAAATACGACTACTATGAGGCCAGGTTCTCCAACCTTGGTCTTGGAAGAGTGCCGATTTCTGACGATTATCCGGAACGTTATGACCGTCTGCTTTGTGGCGGTATATGGTGTATTGTTCAGCTGGAATATGAATCGGAAGAGCGAAACGATTTTGAGATTGTTTCTGCTAATGGTGAGAGACTTCGTTCAAAAAAGCAAAAACAAAAAGATCAGTCTCCGATTACAATACGGAAACTGACCCCCATTCAGATGCCTCATGTAGACATCGATGATTTGAAAACCGGAAGGAAAGCCTTCACGAAAAACGAGTGGCTTGATGTTTTGCTTCGTTCTATCGGGATGGAACCAGATGAGTTGACCTACCGTGAGAAATGGCTGCTTCTTCTCAGAATGATTCCATTGGTGGAAAACAATTTCAACCTTTGTGAACTGGGCCCTCGGAGCACAGGTAAATCCCACCTGTATAAAGAGATATCGCCAAATAGTATCCTCGTTTCAGGCGGACAAACGACCGTGGCAAACCTTTTCTATAATATGGGAAGGCATACCATGGGCCTTGTCGGTCTGTGGGATTGCGTTGCTTTTGATGAAGTTGCTGGTATCAACTTCAAAGATAAAGACGGAATCCAAATCATGAAGGACTATATGGCGTCTGGTTCTTTTGCTCGTGGGAAAGAAGAGAAAGCAGCTAACGCCTCGATGGTATTCGTTGGAAACATCAATCAGAGTGTTGATGTGCTTCTGAAGACATCAAGTTTGTTTGATCCTTTCCCACCTGAGATGGGGACAGATACTGCATTTCTAGACAGAATCCATTGTTATCTCCCCGGCTGGGAGGTTCCGAAATTCCGGCCTGAGCATTTCACCGATGACTACGGTTTTATTACAGACTATCTTGCAGAATTCCTAAGAGAACTTCGGAAAGAGCAGTATGGAGATGCACTGGATCAATATTTCCGATTGGGCAAAAACCTGAATCAGCGCGATACCATTGCGGTTCGCAAAATGGTTGGCGGCTTGGTAAAACTGGTTTACCCTGATGGAGTTTTTGTAAAGGAGGATTTAGAGGAAATTCTTCAAATCGCCTTGGAAATGCGTCGCCGTGTAAAAGAACAGTTGAAAAAACTTGGCGGTATGGAGTTCTACGACGTCAATTTCTCTTATATCGACCTTGAGGATATGTCAGAACAATATGTTTCTGTTCCTGAACAAGGCGGTGGAAAGCTGATTCCTGAAGGCATGTGTAACCCTGGACAAGTTTATACCATCTCAGAAGGTAAGTCCGGTATGATTGGTGTGTTCCGTCTGGAAGGTCAGATGTTGCCGGGTAACGGCAAGCTGGAGCGGACAGGGCTTGGTTCTGACCGTGACGCAAAGGAATCTTCCAATACGGCCTTCAATTATCTGAAGGCGAACGGCAACAGGATCAGCGGTTCCATCAGTACAACATCGAAGGATTACATTATCAACTATCAGGATCTGCAGGGAATCGGTATGACCGGGAAGCTGGCTCTGCCGACGCTGATTGCGCTGTGTTCAATCGCTTTGGGAAGACCGGTGCAGAGCTCCACGGCGATCCTGGGAGAAATCAGCATCAGCGGCACGCTGATCAAGGTGGATAACCTGGCTGACACGCTGCAGGTGTGCCTGGATTCCGGGGCGAAGAAGGTGCTGCTTCCGCAGACATCGTTTGTGGACTTCGCAACGGTGCCGCCGGAACTAATGAGCGCTTTCCAGCTGATCCCGTACCAGAGCGCGGAGGATGCGGTGTTTAAGGCGCTGGGGGTAGAGTAAGGAGATTTATGAAGGTAGTAGAATCTGGATATAAAATTGATTTGCATATCCACTCCGTTTGTTCTCGTGCAAAGGACAAAGGGAAGGTGGCCTTCAATACGATAGATAACATTGG
>CADCPZ010000152.1 GCA_902803475.1 uncultured Prevotellaceae bacterium | reverse complement strand
GGTTGAGGTATCGGTAAGCCGCTGCCTCCGACACCCTGCTGTGAGCAGCGAACTCAGCCACCAACAACACAAGATACTCTATTCTGTCCATTACCTGCTTTGACATAAGCAACTCACTTGTTTTTACTCCGCTCAGATGCCATGTAGCATCCGTATTACTATAACTTTGTTGGCAAAGTTACACTTTTATTATGAATGCTCCAAATAATTACAGCCTAAAAAGCTTTTTTTAGCGATTATCATAAACAATATATGCCTTTTGGCAGATAAAGTTAAAGTCAAGAGTGGCAACATTATCTACAATAGGAATCACACACTCACTAACATAGAATACCTTACTAACTCCCCTCTCTTCCCTGCAGGGGAGTATGAGGTGAAGAAAACACTGGTTGCCCCCTCAGTCCCCCCCATAAGGGGATGACGGGGCAACCAGCGAAATGTAAACAATTGGGGAGCAAAGAGGCAAATGGATGTTGGGAAGAGGCTTTTTCCTTACCAACTTATCTTCCCTGCCACCTTCTGCTGTATGAGCGATGCATCTTGTGACGTCACTTCGCCATCGTGGTCGACATCAGCCACCGACTCGTTGACAATCGTCAGCTTGCCCGCCACATGTTGCTGCACGAGCGATGCATCTTGTGCCGTCACTTCACCGTCGGAGTCTACGTCGCCATCGAAGTCTACGTCGCCATCGAAGTCTATCACGAAACTGTGAGCCGGTGCCAGGGCATTTTTCTGGCTTGGAATCTCGAAGTGGGCGCGGAAGCAGCGCAGAGTACGGTCTTCAGTGGTATAATATAGCGAATTGTCATTGCCCAAGAACATGATGCTCTGGTCATCGGCTTTAACATCCACTGGCTCATAGTTACCCACCATCTTGACCGTTTCCAGTCCGTCGGTGGCTGACACCGTTGCCGTTGGCGTGGTGCTGCTGATGGTTACATTGCTGAATACCGGCTCCACGATGTCTGCTCCACTGGTCCACTTCACCAGATAAGGCTTGCCTGCCTCTATCTGTGTTGCGGTCTTGAAAGCCAGATAGAGCGTGCCACTTTCCGTGTCGAAACCGTTCTTCTTTGCTGTGTTCATCTCCATAACGGTAGCACCTTCGAGCGGCGTGCCCGTCAATGTTGCTACATTGAACGGCAACGTCAGCGTGTTCCAGTTGCCATCCTTGAAGAGTGTGCGGTCCTTCAATGTTACGTACACAGGGGCACCGTTATGATAAGTGGTGAGCGTTTCCGCATTGCTGGCATTATCCATAAGGTTAATCTTTTCGGCTACAATTTCGACGGACATTACCCCATTTCCGTTAGCATCAACCAGTCTCTTTTTAAAAGTATCATAATATCCGCCTTGGGGAGTCTTGAAATAGCAGTCTGTCAGAGTGCAGGAAATATATCCCATGATTAATCCATTAGTGACTGATACCGTTGAATTAGTAACATTCATATTTCCTCCGCCTCCCCAAATAGTGTAATCAACAGATAGAGTGGAATTCGTGATATTCAGGTTCTGTGATTGGATAGTTCCGGTTGCAAAGAGGTTGGCATTGGTAATATTCAAATTTCCAGCAGCATAAATAGGATAATTGGTATCAACGGGATCGTGCGGATCCGGGACTTTGGTTGATAATACAGTTAGCTGTGCAGATCCGGTAATAGTCGTGGAGGACTTTAAATTGATCGTTTTATCGTATGCAGTCAAAGTAGCTGCCGATGCCACATTGATTGTCAGATTGTTTATACTATTATCAATACACGAGGTGTTATTATCAGGTGCGGTGATGTTACCGTTGACGGTAAGTGTATTGGAAGAAGCATCATAACTGGCTACGCCATCACCCAATATGTCAGAGGCATTGAGAGAAGTGACTTGAGTACCACTGATGTATAGCTCATACACTTGGGGAGGGTCAAACTCTGCCACTTGCGTGAATACGCTGAAGGTAGCATCGGCAGCGTAGGCAGCAGTACAACCGGTTGGCACATGCAGCGTACAGACATGACTTCCGTAATGAATCTTGCTGAATGCCATATTTCCGGGGTTGTAGCTGGCAGGGTTCTTGGAATGTAGATACAGGTGCTGCAAATTGTCGCAGAAATAGAACGCTTTCTCGCCGATGCTGGTTACGCTTGCAGGAATCGTGAAAGAGGTCAGTCCCGTGCAGTCGTTAAACGCCCAGCCACCGATGGATGTAATGCCTGTCAGAGGGAGGGTCACGCTCGTTACTTGGTTTGCGCCCTTGAACGCATCATCGCCGATGGCGGTCACGCGGTAGGTAGTGGCATTGTAGGTAACCGTTTCGGGGATGGTGATATCTCCGGTGTACTTACCTGTTGTGGGAGCTACCACTTGCACGGTGTTGGCGGAAGTGATGCTGTAGTACAGCCCACCGACACTGAAATTTGCCGCCATGGCACTAACACTCATCAGCACCGAGGCAATTAAAAGGAATAGTTTTCTTCTCATATCGTTATCATTTTATTATGCCCTACGAGTGTATTCGTTCTTTAGTTCCTTTTTCTTGTCAGACCCCATACTTTCTGTTATAGAATCTGATGCTGTAATAATCAGTCCAATGTTGTTCATATTGATTTGTATTTAGTTTATAATTAGAACGAAATAAAAGCACAAAGGCTTTCCTTGCACGAATGCAAGAAAAGCCTTAAATTAATACGCCCGCGCGGGCAGTATAAAGAATGTCTATTGTTGGTAAGTGAGTTGTAAGAGAGAGAGTGTGTGTGTTTACACAAAAATCTGGAATCTCCAAGAATTTCGTGTTAAAAATTGTTTTCGTATGTAATCCACACATATTCATATCTCGCATTACTATTTATGTAGGTTGCAGTTCTTCTGCCAGATAACTATATACATAGCCAGAGGACTGAAAGAAAAGTCCAGTCTTCGGATTATTCAATTTTTCAAACAAATGTGAGGTATAGACGACATCAAAGGCCTGCTCCATAGAAAGGCCACGCTCGTCCATCAGTCGGGAGATAAGGTCTTTGACTATCTCCTCTTTCATGTTCTGAAATTCTGCCTGTGATACCTTCATCTGCTTGTTTGCTTTATCAGTTTGTCAATGGCTCTCTGAGTGCAGAAAGCATACTGGAATGTGATGCCCTTGATATACTGAATGCGCTTCAGGAATTCCTCAAAGGAAATATATCCTTGTTTGTAACGTGTTATCTGGGCACCTATACGGTCGTTTGCTATAGGGCCATACACAATGTCGTAATCATGTAGTGTCCTGCCGTTAGGTTCTGTTCGATGGTCATAGACGAAGTGTGCCCACTCCTCAGTATAATCCTCAAAACGCTTGATTTGAAATTGCTCAAAAAGCGACTCGTCAAACTCATACACGTTAACCACAGGAGCAGCATCTTCAAATTCTGCACGGAACTGCGCCATCTCCAGCGATTGCTGTTCGTCGTCTGACAGATAGAATGCTCTGCCAAAATCCTTGTTGGGCTTAGACTTCGCTAAGTCAACATGAGAAATGACAACGGTTGAGCCATGATAGAGTTTCATAGGTTTCCACCCCTCCTTTGGCAATATTCCCGCAAGGTCTGGATGTTCTCTTCAACCGACAGTGTGTGCATCACGTTGTAATGCTTGTCGCAAAGTGCCAAAGCCCCATACTGGTTGAGGTATCGGTAAGCCGCTGCCTCCGACACCCTGCTGTGAGCAGCGAACTCAGCCACCAACAACACAAGATACTCTATTCTGT
>CADCPZ010000151.1 GCA_902803475.1 uncultured Prevotellaceae bacterium | reverse complement strand
GTCGATACTGCCTGCTGCCGTACGGCAGATCATCTCTGCCTTTCCGTCGTTATCGAAATCATAGACAAGGAAGGTCATCGTGTGGTTACCTGAACGGATATTATGTCCTAAATTGATGCGCCACATCTCTGTTCCGTTCATCTTGTTACAAGTAATATAGGTGGGTGAAGCCTTTCCTTCCTTACCAGAGTCGCGCTGGTTGTCAGGAAACCATTTGATGATGAGTTCGTATTCGCCGTCGCCATCAACGTCGCCGATACTGATATCATCTGGACGATAGCGGCCAGTAAGTGCACCTGAAGCATCCTTTGTGGCAGGCATACGGTTCACCTTGATGGTTTTATACATATTATCCCAAGCTTTTACGGTAAACTCTTCACCTTTAGTCGATTTGATGGTGTAGCTGTCGCCAGCCTTTCCGTCTTTATCCAGGAAATTCGTCTTGGTATAGATAGAAGAGGTATTGAGTTTTGTACTACCGCGATAAACGTCAAAACCAAGATTGGATTCATCGCTTCCGAATGAACGCCAAGATACCAGAACGCCTGTTTTGGTCATCACGGCCACTGGTGTTCGATTCTGTAGTGCTTTTTCTTGTGCCTGTGCTGCAAGAACAACGATACACAGAAGTGTTAAGGACAATAGTCTCTTCATGTTTTTAGCTTTGTTATTTTCGATTTGTAATCAGCTTATTTGGTGCAAAGGTACGAAAAGTCGAGCACAAAATAATCAAAAGCACATTATTTTATATTCTAACTGACAACCTTTTCTTCATCCTTGAATTTGATTTGTCAAGATTTTATTCCTATTTTTCCTGCTAAAATTTTGAGTAATCTAGAGAAAGGAAACCAAAATTTTTGCTTTTGAAGCGCAAAAAATACCGATTAATTGGACATTTTTAGGACAAAACGGGTGCAAAAGAGGCTCTTTTGAGTTGCAAAAGGGCAGCTTTTGGAGTGCAAAAGGGCACCTTTTGAAGGCCAAAAGCATAGCTTTTGAAAGGTAAAAGCATAGGTTTTGAAGGGCGAGACTATAGCGGATGAACCGCTACGCAAACTAACATGCTGACTGACAGTTGTTTCACGGAATACGCGCAAAACTCGCGTATTTGCAAGCGATGACGGAAAAGTTTGAAAGAATAGCCAAAATAAGAGGGTGTTTGTTGGGATTTTTCGCGCTTTTTTTTGTTTTTTGCTTTTGAACTGTCCTTGATTTCGATAAAATCCTTAGGCTTAAAAATGAAAAACATATTCATTTTCTTCGCTTAATCGGATTTTTCCACTAACTTTGCAGGTTGTTATCGCGTGCACCCACGCGCAAGGTGATGTATGGACGTACTTTTCTGAATCAGAAATCAAAAAATCAATATACAATTAGCAATGGAATACAACTTCAAAGAGATTGAACAGAAATGGCAGAAACGGTGGGTGGAAATGCAAACCTACAAGGTTTCTGAAGACAAAGGTAAAAAGAAGTTCTATGTTTTGAACATGTTCCCGTATCCGTCTGGAGCAGGACTGCATGTTGGTCATCCCTTGGGATATATCGCCAGCGATATCTATGCTCGCTACAAGCGGCTGCAAGGCTTCAATGTTTTGAATCCGATGGGTTATGATGCCTACGGACTTCCTGCCGAACAGTATGCTATTCAGACGGGTCAGCACCCAGAGAAGACGACCAACGAAAACATCAACCGCTATCGCCAACAGTTGGATAAAATCGGTTTCAGCTTCGATTGGGACAGGGAAGTACGTACCTGTGAACCCATCTATTACAAATGGACGCAATGGGCATTTATGAAGATGTTCAACTCTTACTACGACAACCGTCTGCAGAAAGCGATGCCGATAGAAGATCTGCGTCGTTATTTTGGTGAAAACGGAACGCTGAATCTCGATGTTGCCTGTAGCGAAGAATATATGTTCTCTGCTAAGGAATGGTTGAGTATGAGCGAAGAAGAAAAACAAAACCGACTGATGAACTACCGTATTGCCTATCTGGGTGAGACGATGGTGAACTGGTGTGCCGGATTGGGTACGGTTTTGGCCAATGACGAGGTTGTTGACGGCGTGAGCGTTCGTGGCGGATTCCCTGTCGTTCAGAAGAAGATGCGTCAATGGTGCCTTCGCGTTAGTGCTTATGCACAGCGTTTATTGGACGGTTTGGATACCATCGATTGGACAGACTCTTTGAAAGAGACCCAGCGCAACTGGATTGGTCGCAGCGAAGGTACGGAAGTAGAATTCAATGTGGCCGACAGCGACGTGCATTTCACCATCTTTACCACACGTGCCGACACGATGTTTGGTGTTACCTTCATGGTGCTGGCGCCTGAAAGTGAATATGTAGAAAAAGTAACTACCGACGAACATCGCCAGGAAGTAGAAGACTATGTAGCTGCTACCAAGAAGCGTACAGAGCGCGATCGTATCAGTGACCGCCGTGTAACTGGTGTATTTACAGGAAGTTATGCCATCAATCCCTTTACAGATGAGAAGATTCCTATTTGGGTGAGCGATTATGTTTTGGCTGGATACGGAACAGGCGCCATTATGGCTGTTCCTGCTCACGACAGTCGTGACTATGCTTTTGCCAAACATTTCAATTTGCCTATCATCCCATTGATTGAGGGAGCTGATGTGAGTGAAGAGAGTTATGATGCCAAAGAAGGTATCGTTTGCAACTCGGCAAGCTCGAAGTTCAGCCTCAACGGACTGACCGTCAAGGAGGCGATTGCTGCCACCAAGAAATATGTTCAGGAACATCATCTGGGTCGTGTAAAGGTCAACTACCGTTTGCGTGATGCCATCTTCTCACGTCAACGCTACTGGGGTGAGCCGTTCCCTGTTTATTACAAGAACAACCTTCCTTATATGATTCCAGAGGAATGTCTGCCTTTGGAGCTGCCTGAAATCGACAAATACGAGCCAACGGAGACTGGCGAACCCCCATTGGGACGTGCGAAGAAATGGGCTTGGGACACGGTCAATAACTGTGTTGTTGATAATACCAGCATTGATCACAAGACAGTCTTCCCGCTGGAGCTTTATACGATGCCTGGATTTGCTGGTTCATCAGCCTACTATCTGCGCTATATGGATCCCCACAACGAACAGGCATTGGTAGCTAAAGATGTAGATGAATACTGGCAAAATGTTGATCTCTACGTGGGTGGAACAGAACACGCCACAGGACATTTGATCTACTCGCGTTTCTGGAATAAGTTCCTGCACGATATCGGTGTTTCAGTCAAGGAAGAACCCTTCCAAAAACTTGTCAATCAAGGTATGATTCAAGGTCGCAGTAACTTCGTTTATCGCGACAACGAGGCCAGCAATGCCAAAGGACATCCTGTATTTGTTTCCTACAACCTTCGCAAGGAATACAAAGATGTTACACCGATTCATGTGGATGTAAACATCGTCAGCAACGATATCCTCGACATCGAGGCTTTCAAGGCTTGGCGACCAGAATATGCGGAAGCTGAATTTGTGCTGGAAGACGGCAAATATGTTTGCGGTTGGGCAATAGAGAAGATGTCGAAATCGATGTTCAATGTCGTCAATCCTGACATGATTGTTGATAAATACGGTGCCGACACGCTGCGTCTGTACGAGATGTTCCTGGGTCCTGTTGAACAAAGCAAACCTTGGGACACAAACGGTATCGACGGTTGTCATCGTTTCCTGAAGAAATTCTGGAACCTTTGCAGTTCTGTATCTTGCGATAATATCGCAACACAGGAAACAACAACCGCTCCAACCAATGACGAACTGAAGAGTCTGCACAAACTCATCAAGAAGGTATCGCAAGACATCGAGGTATTCTCTTACAACACTTCCATTGCGGCATTTATGATTTGTATCAACGAACTATCACAAATGAAATGCAAAAACAAAGAAGTAGTGAATACGCTTATTCGACTGATTGCACCTTTCGCTCCGCATATCGCTGAGGAACTTTGGCAGATGAATGGTAACGAAGGAAGCGTTTGTGACGCACAATGGCCTTCATGGGATGAGAAATACCTTGTTGAAAACTCTGTGAAACTGGGTGTTGCCTTTAACGGAAAGACCCGTTTCGAAATGGAGTTTGCTGCAGATGCCGACAATACGACTATCGAACAGACCGTGATGAGTGATGAACGGTCAGCAAAATACATCGACGGTAAGCAAGTTATCAAGGTTATCATCGTCCCTAAGCGTATGGTGAACATTGTATGTAAATAACAAACATGACTTTTGACCATAAAATCATCTGGAACGAAGCCAAGGACTATTTATTTATATCCCTTGGCCTCGCCATCTATACGGTAGCGTTTACAGTCTTTCTGATGCCATATCAGATTGTGTCTGGTGGCGTTACCGGTCTGTCGGCTATCATCTATTATGCCACAGGATTCCATTTGGAAAACACATATATTATCATCAACGGCTTTTTGCTGATTGTTGCCCTGAAAATACTGGGTGTCAAGTTC
>CADCPZ010000150.1 GCA_902803475.1 uncultured Prevotellaceae bacterium | reverse complement strand
TCTTCAGCTGTAAACACTTCCGGCTTTTCTGTAAAGAACAGCTGCCAAGTGCCGTCGCGCAGTACGTCCTCGTATTCATCGCTGATATATACGTCGATGGTGTTGTCGCGGTCAGCACGGCGGATGTCAGCCTTGAACGGTAGGTTCATCACCTTCGGCGACTGGCGCAACCACCAGATGTCGGCTTTCTGTCCAGCCAGACGAGTACAGTGGATGCGGCTCTGCTGTCCTGCACCGATGCCGATAGCCTGTCCGTCTTTTACGTAGCACACACTGTTGCTCTGTGTATATTTTAAGGTAATCAGCGCAATCATCAGGTCGCGCTTCGCCTCCTCAGTGAATGTCTTGTTCTTGGTAGGTATGTTCTCGAACAATGCAGGATCGTCCAGACGAATCTCGTTGCGTCCCTGTTCGAAGGTGATGCCGAACACCTGCTTGTGCTCGATGGGATTTGGTACATAGTTCGGATCAATCTTGATGACATTGTACGTACCTTTGCGCTTTGCCTTCAGAATCTCTATCGCCTCTGGCGTATAGTCGGGAGCAATCACGCCATCACTTACTTCACGCTTAATCAGCGTAGCAGTAGCAGCATCGCAGGTATCGCTCAATGCCACGAAGTCGCCATACGAACACATGCGGTCGGCTCCGCGGGCACGGGCATAAGCACAGGCGAGGGGAGAAAGCTCCATTTTGATGTCATCCACGAAATAGATTTTCTTCAGCGTGTCGCTCAAGGGAAGACCTACGGCAGCACCAGCAGGACTTACGTGCTTGAACGAAGCAGCTGCGGGCAGCCCTGTTGCCTGTTTCAGTTCCTTTACCAACTGCCAGGAGTTCAGCGCGTCTAAGAAGTTGATATAGCCAGGTCGTCCGTTTACTACTTCGATGGGCAACTCTCCTTCTTCCATATAAATGCGTGAAGGCTTCTGATTCGGATTACATCCGTACTTCAATGCAAGTTCTTTCATACCTTTTTACCTATAGTTTTCGTTATCGTCTGCAAAGATAGCTAAAACTAATAGAAGAGCAAAAGGAAAACTCATTTTTCTTTTTCCAACCTCTTCCCTATAAAACCAACAGCAGCTGCAACTACAAGAGTTGCAACTGCTGTCCATATAGAGTTTTGATGTAATTACAGATGATTAGTAATCTTCTTCTTCCCAGTCTTCCCAGAGGGTGAAGGCTCTAGCACCAGCGTCATCATTATCACCACCTTTCTCAGGAACTGAACCTTCTCTACCTTCACGTAGTGGGGAATTAATTCCAAGAAGTTGCTCTACGTTTACTTTAACAACTATGGTTTCTGGCTGAATATATGTTGTCTTCATTCTTTTTCTATCAAATTTATATTTATCAATTATTTAACTACATATTTCTTGCCATTTACGATATATACACCCTTAGGCAAACCAATGAGAGAGTTGGTGTTCTGGCGAACAACTTGTCCGTTAATGTTGTATACGGTTGAGTCCTTGATGATATTCATTTCACCTGTTTCCTCATCGTAGATAGCCTCAATACCAGTAGTTTCGTCGCCAATACCATCAAGTACAAGTTGTAATCTCGCACCAGCCTCACCATGAGTATTATGAAGCACTGCACGAGTAGACTTAAGATTTGCTGTACCTGAATTAGTTCTATGAGAGAGATTACCAGAACCATTGAGATAATAGTCGTATTGGTTTATGTTAGCTCCACTCTCATAGTAGCCTTGGAAGTTGTATCCGTTATTAGAAAGAATCTCTGGCGTGCAATTTTCAACGTGAACATAGACGTCATTCAAGTTGCTGTTCTTTGTAGGCTTGATGAATACTGGAGTACCAGCGACAATCATGCGATGCCAGTGACCATAGAAATACAACTTAGTTCCATCTACACGGTCGAAGTGCATAATATCAGTGCCTTCACCGAATGTCTGTTCTACCTGAGTAGCTGACATGCTGAATGGCAATACAAGTGCAGCCCATGTGTTAGCCTTGAACTGACGATCGAAACCAGAAGTTTTACGTACGCCATTATCTTTAGCAGCTGTTATTGCCTCTGTGTTAGCTGTAGTGCTTTCTTCTGTCATCGTGAACGTTACAGGTTCGGATGTGTTTGGAACGAACTGGAATCCACGAACGCCAATCTTAGTGCCCTGTCCGAAGAAATAGTAGGTCTTGCCAGCCTTCACTTCGAAGGTGTACTTCACATAACCACCAGATACCATTACATAACCTGTTTGATCATTGCTATCATCAGGGAATCGTCCATTCTGTATAGAAATAGTATGGCTTCCATCATGTATAGCGAACGGCTTAATAGGATCGCCAATCTTGATACCATTATCAGTCAAGTATTTATTGTAGATACTATACATTGTATTCGACTCTGTGATATTGAGACCCTTGTTCTCAACCGGCGTGCTATTACCTCTATAGATAATGGTCTGGCTAGCTTTCCAGTCTGTCCATCCATTGGTTACTGCTGTTGTATATGAACCTTGAGCCTCTGCTGTAGCCTTGATCTTAGCCCAGTTTGCACTCAGGCGGGCAGTACTCCATACCTGTGGAACACCATTGACTTCCTTCACCTTGTAACTCTTGCCTTGTTCATCTACAAAGTAGATTGGACGACAACGGATGAACTTATCCGTGAGAACTTCACCCTCGTGGTAGTTCAGTGAACCATGTTGCAGAATCCAGATAGTCAAATCACCATCGCGTTCCGGTTCGAAACGTACGTAAGTACCATTTGATGGAACTTTGAATGTGCGCTCATGAACCGTTTCTAATGTTGAGTAGTAGTGGTTGTAGTTGTCGGTTTTTACAGTACCACTATTATCTGTTACGTCGACCTCAACTTCAATCTTCGCATCTTTACTGCTCTTGATGTTATATTCACCCACATTGTCGAGTGGTGTACCGATAGCATCGTCAGCAATAGTCATGTGCTCCCAGTCATTTGTATCGTAGCCACCGAAGGTTGCTGTGATATATGGTTGAGCATAGGTGATGTTTTCAGAGTTAGAACCACCTTCACTTGTAGCAATAGAGTTTGTGTTGACGTCTGTCATTGAGTTTGTCACAATCAAATTTGGTTCAGTTGTGATGACAAAGCCAGCCTCTTTACTCATCTTACCGCCAGGTGTAGTACTTTCTACAGCCTCCCATACGTGATAGGTGTTAGCATCGATGTTGAAGACAGCCGATGAAACCTCACTACTTGCTTCTTCCAATGTTACAATAGCTTTACCTGTAGTGGTTTTGGCTACAGTAAATGGAGTACCCATGTAGATCATTGATGAACTGTTTGCAGCAGGTGCTGTACCATTTGTGGTATAATAGATAGTACCTTTTACAGGGTTCGGATCAACGATACGGATCTGAGTTGAAGGAGTGATATCACGTGCTTGTCCGTTGTTCCAATTCGTACCATTTTCAGTCCAAGTATTTCCTTCTCCATAGCCATACCATTTATTATCCGTTGCGTCGTAAATCTGGAAGTATGGTAAAGCCATATCGGTGGTATATACGTAGTTAGATGTAATTACGTTGCTATAGATATCATCCGTACGTGAGTAAGCTACAGCTTTGACTGCCACGTTACCTGAGATTGTAAGTTTCTCCAAACCAGAGTATTTGAAGGTGTTCTCTGCACCGATAACAGGATCGGAACCGTCAATGGTATAATAAATTTCGGCACCACCATATGCACAGGCAATCTGTACAGTCAGATTACTGGTGTTATAATACCATGGAGAAGGAACACCATCTGGATCGAAGATAGGATCTGGTATAGGATCAACCAAAGTATAAGTCTCAGATACGATACGACTTGTCTGTGAGGTGTTGTTAGGGTTAAATGCTATAGCCTTAACTGTTATGGTTGCTGTTGTATTGTTTTCAGCTGTTGAACCATGACTCAAGTAGTTACCATTGGTTGCAGAAGGCTCTGAACCATCAATGGTGTAACGTACATCCCAGTTCTTTGGCGCTTTCACAATGTAGGCCTGTGATGAGGTGAACTTACGAGTAGGAGGAGTGATTTCTGGTTCTTCCTGAGACGGATCTGCTATATATACATAGAAGTATGTCTCAGAAGGAGCTGTGGTACTCTTATACTGTGGCTCGTTTCCAGCTTCTTGGGCATTTGTGCTATTTCCACCATGCTCTTCATTGGAAACATTGTACAGAGCTTTAACTTTAACCCAACCCGTGTTAGCACCAGCAGTTACTACACCTGTTGAGGTATCTACTGTCGTACCAGTTGCACCATTGCTATCAACAATACTATAGGTTACAGTTTGATCAAGAACATTCTGCCATTTCTTTGTAATCTTGTTATACCATGTAACGTTTGTCGTAGGTGCTGTAGTAGCATTTGGAGCAGCTTGACCAGATACATTGATATATTGGTTGCCAGCAGGTGTCAGAGAAAGACGAGTATCATAGAGATACCAGTACTCAGTATAGGTCTGCTCACTGATATAGTCACCACCGCCGAAACCATTATCATCTTTAGCAGCATAGTTCTTAATCTGTACAGAAGTAAAGCGACGTTTCGCTACCTCAGTAGAAACCACAGGTACATTGTCTTTACGATAAGAAACGGTTTGTTCGTTAATCAATTGCTCAGTCGTGTAAACTGATTCTGTTGAGAACTTGCCATAAACAAGATTGCCAGCACCAGCAACACCATCAGAAGCTCCTTCACCATATGCTACAACGTTCATAGAGGTATCCATAATCTTACGATCATCCTTGTTGAGTGTTGCATCAGCATCAGGTGAAACAGGACTGTATGTAGGCTTCTCAGGACGGCCGTGTGCAACGATGAAGAATTTCATTCTGGCAACTGATCCGTCCAATTCGCGCTTCTTAGTTGTAGTATTCCATTTTGTTGCAACGATATTCACTTGTACATAATCGCCTTCGGAAAGGGTGTTGTCGATATAGATTGGAAGACCGTGACGATATTCGAAAATACGCTTTTTCTTGTCTAATTTTGGATTAGCAGGAATTGTCGCAGGAACTTCATTCTGTGCGTAAGAGAACCAGATAGAGTCGTTCGCATTTCTTACCTTAGCATAAATCATACGACCATTGGGGAATCCGTTTGCAAAGATACCTTGGTCGAACGTATAGAGTTTATTTGCATCTTTACTTGCATAGCTTGTGCTAATAGACCACTCTTCTCCAGTAGCAGTTGAAGTAACAGTTGAAATTTTGTTGGCTTCAGTACATGCTTCATCCCAGAACAAGTCAACCTGTACTTGAGAAACTTTCTCAATAATAGTCAGCTTCACGGTTGTGCTAATAGCATCACTTGTGGTAAATGCGCTAGCATAAGTAGCTTTTGGCGTAGCTGAAATAGTCACATTACGGTATGCGCCAACAGCCGCCATCGTTGCGGGGGTTGTTGTATCATCTTCTGTTTCAACCTTACCAGTAGCGTCAACAGTGATCTTATCGTAGTTTTCTCCAGAACCTGTTCCTGCTGTATAGGTAATATCAAAGTATGTGCTATAATCAGGAATTTCCTCATCTTCACCAAGGGTATATGTAACATACGTGTTATTTACCTGCTTGACGCCAACAGGATTTCCATTCTTATCAGTAATGACAGGAGAAATCTGTGAGTGCTGTCCCTGCTGGATATTCTGGTCTTCAGCAGTTATCAATACCTGTGTTGGACCAGTTACATTAAATTCACGGGTGGTATAAGAAGCTGCAGCATACTCAGAGTTTCCTGTGAAGTTTACGGTCAAAGTTGCAGAACCACCATTACCAGGCTTAATATTACCGATAACAAGACGACCAGTTGTGTTATTGATAGTCTTTGTGATAGTAGAAACGTCAAGAATGCTTGGGTCAGAAGATGTCACGGTAATGTCGTTTACATCAGAAATAGCATTTTCTGGTTGTATGAATATAGTGTGACTGAATGTTGTATTTGAAACTTGATCATAGCTTTGACCACCCATAGATCGGAATGTACTCAAAGCTTTCTTATCAGATGAAACAAGAATCTTATAGAATTGGAACGCACTAGATGGAGAATATACCCATACGTCTTTTACACCATCTTCTGTGAATGTATATTCTACTGTTACGGCTTCTTTACTATTAGAATTGGTAAGTGTAGCTACAACATGGTTGAATTCACCGACAGCAATATTACCGCTACGAGAACTACCATTCGAACCGGTAGAACCATATACCTTTACCTTTGTCTTGTTAGCAACAGCATTTACCTTGAAGTGGAAATAGCGGCGGTTAGCATCTGATAGCGTTTTATTTCCAAAATCAGTTGCGTTATAAGTACTGTTTTCAAATTTCAAATAGTTGTAGAATGACTCTGGATTTTCACCGCTAGTAGAGATGGCGGTAGAACTCCTTTGGAAATTGTTTTCCTTACCACTCTTTGAACCAAAGATTTCAAAAGTATTTCCGTCAACCAATGTATATCCATATGCTGCGTCTTTATCAAATGCTTCTGAATCGAATGTCCAGTCGTGTTCGCTGATGGTCTGCAACTCATCAGCTGCAGACGCGATAGTGTATGTAGCACTTGAAATTGGACTCGATCCAGCTACATTGATGGCAATGGCACGAATTGTTGTAGCCGCTGTAATGGAGATAGGATCGGTGTAAGTTGTACTAGAACTTGTAGGCTCTGATCCATCAGTTGTATAATAAATTGAAGTTTCAGCAGTAGCAGTTGACAATGTAACTTTTGTGCCGGATGTGACTTCTCCAGAGTTAGGACTGAATGTTACAGCCTCAGGAATTGATGCAACGGTCAAAGTATAAGAGCCGCTGGCAGCATTCAGAAGGGTTGTGGTTCCTGCATAGGTAGCCGTAATAGTAGCCGTACCTGCGGCAACAGCTGTTACTTCACCTGTCGTAGCGTCAACTGTTGCAACAGCAGGATCTGAACTGCTATATGTTACAGCTAATGTCTTTGGTGATGTCGTCAGAGTTGGCTCTGAAATGGCACTACCTGGAGCTGCTGTTAAGCTTGCTGGGTTAAATGTTAAGGTTGGGGTAACCAAGGTGTGGTCAAGTGTGCTGCTTTGATAATAAAGCTTGATACTCTTTATCAATACACTTGCATCACTCGCCATTTGCATTGTAAAGAAGGAGCGACCTAATGCCATTGTTACAGTTTGGTCTGCATTGTTAGTGCTAGGTAAGAACAAACTCTCACCACCTGCATCTGTGATAGCATTAGTAGTCAATGTGGCGTCAGCACTGCTCCGATAAGTAATCTCTACTTTAGTGATTTCACATTTACCTTGATTGTCCTCATTGATGGCTAATTTACCATAGTTGTCTCCAGAACGACGCAGCATCATATAGTTGTTGTTATTATATTTTGCTGCTTCGCCTTCTGTGAAAACAAATGAGAATCCTTTCAGCGTACGATCGAGCTGATTATTGGATGAGTTTGTTCCGTTTGTGCCATTTGCGTAGCCAAAATCACTAACGGCAAATACATCTTGATTACTGCCATCGCCAGCAGAATTGTTTACTTCGAATTCTACTGTTGTTGAGCAGTCATTATAATGAATACTCTTTGATGTTGCAGTCGCAGTTACATAGAAGCGTCCTGCAGCATGTCCAACTTTAAGCTGGTCTCCGTTGATAGTGGCTGCGTTGGCATAATTGTTTTCATTGGTTATGGTATAGACAACATCGAAATTTGATGCATCAATTGCGCCATTATTAAATAATGAAGACAAAGTAATGGTATGACCAGTATAGACCTGACCACGTCCTTCGGTAGCCGTAACAGGGGTTTCTCCATCTTGTGCAGCAACATTAATTGTAGGTGTTGTAACAACAACAGGGGCTTCTACAGCAACTGATGCAATATTGATACCTCCACCAGAACAATAAACATAAACATCTGTAGCCTCCGTTAATGAGACAACGTAATCTGTAGCAGTACCAGTAAGTAATTGATTGAGTAAATCGTTACTGGTTTTTTTGCTGCCTGTAGAGATGTGAAGGTATCTATCGCTTGATGTGTTTGGGTTGAAAGCGTTTACTTTAACAGTACAGTTTGCGGGAGCTTTAAAATGCAGGTATGCGGCTCCTCCACCTAAATTAATATTGTCGCTATTCTGATATATCTTTGTACCACTTATAGCGATAAACTCCATGTTGCTCTTGATAGTTGTTGCATCAAGAGGACTTGTACCCATAATGTTATTGGCACTGGTAAAAGTCCATGTTGTAGGTATTTCTACTGTGGTAAGTGTTTCTGCACTTGACTCAATAACTTTTACATAGAAAATTCCGGATTCATTATTTCTCGAAATAGTGTGGGTAGCATTAGAAACATTACTTATCGTATAGACGCGTACATTTTCATTGTTTGCGTCGTTTTCAAGAGTTACAGCATCCGTATAGGAATAGTTTGTATCATCAAACTTGATGCCGTTTTTAGAGTCCCCACCACTCTTTTTAGTAGCTTGGACAATAATGACTGTGGATGAAGATGCTTTGGTCGTAAACGTAATCGTTGTACCAGTCTCCATCTTTAATCCTTTCGCATAAGTTGTTCCTTCGTATTTTCCCGTATAACCTTCATTGTACGAAGGACTACCGCTTGTTTTTGCTACGGTAAAATACGTTCCGCTTTGTGTGACTCCATTGTCAAGGTGTAGCTCTTGAACAGTATCCGCCCACACATTTCCTATTCCGAATACGGATAGGAGCATGAGAAAAGTGATAAGTTTTTTCATCTTTGTTGTTTGAGTTTGATGATTTTGTTATTGTTTATGTTATTTCGTTTTTTTCGATGAATCCGCTTATTTTGATTGTTTTGTTCGGATTTTCTTGTACCTTATAATAGGTTTTTGTATGGATTCCTCCCTTGTCTGACTCGTTTTACGGGCAGGACGGAATGGGTGAAAATCGGCGCAAAGGTACTATAAATTTATGTATATCAAGAAGTTTCGAAGTACTTATTAATTTTTTTTCACGAAATCGTTTTCGCGCACAGCCGTTTTTCTGCCACATTCGCAAGTAACAAGCAAAGGTCTTGTAAGAAGCCTAGTTGCCCCTATATCCAGACTTTTTCCGTTTTCATCTTACACTATACACAACCACGATGAATACAGGGTATGGTGCATGACTCGACCTTCATAATCATACGATTTTCGTACACGGAAAACAATGATAACGTTATTATTTTGTGTTTAGTGGTCGTATTTGTAGCGTTTTCCGTGTTTTTCGATGTAAAAATACGGTTGTCTGACGAAAGAGGCTCTTTTGATCAGTGAAAGAGGCTCCGTTGGTGGGTGAAAGAGGCTCTTTTGGTAGGTGAAAGAGCCTCTTTTGTAGGGCAGTGTTCCAAAAATGTACGATTTTGTAGGTATTTTTTAACCGAAGAGTTTGTAAAACACTGTATATCAATGCTTTATAAAACGGTGTACGTAGTGTAGTTTTTTTATTTTAAAATCCCAGGAGGCAGGAAACGCCCTTCGGTATAAACGTAAAAAAGAGGTTCCTGTGTGGGAACCTCTCTTAGTCTTCTTGTTTGTGTGAGATGTTTACTTCTCAGCAATTGGAGAACGCTTCTCCTTGATACGTGCAGCCTTACCTGTGAGCTTGCGCAGGTAGTAAAGCTTAGCGCGACGTACCTTACCACGCTTGTTGACTTCAATAGAGTCGATGTTCGGAGACTCGATCGGGAAGATACGCTCTACGCCGATGGTTCCAGACATTTTGCGAACGGTGAAACGCTTCTTGTCGCCATGACCGTTAATCTTGATAACGACACCACGATAGTACTGGATACGCTCTTTGTTACCCTCGATGATGTTGTAACCTACGGTGATGGTGTCACCAGGACCGAAGCTCTCGAACTTCTTGCCGGCTTCCTTGGCTTTGTCTGCTGAATTAGTGGCAAATGCCTGCTCAGCAATCTTAATTAAATCCATTTTATTGATTCTTTATGGGTTGTTGTTGTCCGACGCAACATAGCTAATGACTCTTCCACTGCCAGCGGTTACGACGAAAGTGGGTGCAAAGGTAGTAAATAATGCTTAATTCTGAATGCTTAATGCTTAATTATTTCTGGTTGGCGACAAGATTTAAGATTTTTTAAGGAGTCAAACAAAAAAACGGGCGAAGTCATCTGACTCGCCCGCTTGTCTTGTTCGCTGTATGTGCTTATGGAAGGCTGATAGCTTCGTTGGGACATACATCAGCGCATGTTCCGCACTCTGTGCATGCATCGGGATCAATAGAATAGATGTCGCCCTCAGAGATTGCGCCAGCTGGACACTCATCAATACATGTACCACATGCAATACAGTCGTTGCTAATTACGTAAGCCATAATGTTTTTTATTTAAATGTTAATACTAATGTTTCAATTGAAGCAGGTCAATACCTACTTTTGAGTGATGCAAAGATATATATTTATTTTGAAATACCTACAAATGATGACCTTTTTTTTCTTTATTTATACTGAATCGAAATTACTTTCGAATTTTCAATTTTCAGATTTACAATGTACTATTTATTTTGTAAATCGATTTATTTTTAATTTTGCATAAAATAGACAAATAGTCAAATTGTAAATCAATTGTAAATTGTAAATAGTCAAATTGTAAATACTGTGTGTACAATATTGCCCCAAAAACAGCGTTATTGTATGTAGATGAAACGTTTCTTATATATTATATTATGTACGTGTGCATGTACGATGACGCTACATGCACAGGATAGAACGGTGCAGAACAGGCCTTATACGGATTTGCGGCGGTTCCATTTCGGTGTGTTGGTAGGAGGTCATTTGCAGGACTTGGAGTTTGTCAATGGTGGTCCGCAGCTCATTACGAATGATGACGGAACGATAGTAGAGAAGATTGTTACCTGTGATCAGGATCGTTGGGACGCAGGTTTCACGGTGGGTGTGCTGGGTGAGTTTCGTATCAACCAGACTTTCCAGTTCCGTGTTGCGCCGGCAATGTATTTCGGCACCCGTCACCTGACCTTTCATAATTTCTCGGATGTGGATGCTACGGGTGCTCCTATCGAACAGCATCAGGAACTGAAGTCGGCATATATTTCATTGGCTTGTGACCTGATTGTTGCAGCGCCGCGATTCAACAATCACCGTCCGTATCTGATAGCTGGTGTCAATCCGATGATGAACCTGTCTGGGCGCGATAACGACTTTCTGAAGCTCAAAGGAATGGACACATTCTTGGAAGTGGGTGTTGGCTGTGATTTCTACCTGCCGTTTTTCAAGCTGCGTCCTGAGTTGAAGTTTATGTTTGGTCTTTCGAATTGTCTGGACTTAAAACATGCTGACCATCTTCGTGACAAGAATATGCTGATGTACACAAACTCTGTGACAGAGGCGCACAGCAAAATGATTGCCCTTACGTTCTATTTCGAATAATCAAGATAAATGGCATAAAAAAACGAGAGCAAGCGCTCTCGTTTTTTTTTTAGGTAATTCTAGTTGAACTAGTTGAACTAGATTTACTAGGCTTTATCAAATTAATTAATATTGCTTACCTGCTTAGCTGCTTCGTGTTCTGGGTCAAGGGCCAGGATCTTGGCAGCATAGCTCTTAGCAGTTGCGGTGTCCTTCTGGATAATCAGGGCATACGACATATTGTAGTGGTAAGCCTGAATCAGACGGTTCTTAGAGATGTTGTCGTAGTTGGAGTTAGCTGTAATCAACTCAATGACCTTGTCATAGAAAGGTTTAGCAAGACCCTGCTGGCTTGTTGGGTCGAGCTGACCGGCAATACGTGCACGTTGATAGTTAGCATACTCTGCTGCACTTGGCTTCTTGGCTGCGAGATCAGCAAAAACCTTATCACTTTCTTTCAATGTATTGGTCTTCGCATCACCGCTGAGGGTCTGTGAATAGTACATGTAGGCAGTACCCAGATTTGCGATATCAGTAGCTGAAGCCATATCGCCTGCTACATTGTGGTATTTCTTCCAAGCATCGATAGACTTTGCGTAGTCTTCCTGCTCACCAAATGTCTCAGCAATTCTCTTCAGGGCATCGAGTTTGGCATCTTTGTTTGCATCGGGATGCTCAGCCAGTTTGTTAAAGGTCTCGATAGCCTTTGCGTAATCCTTGTTGCCCAATGCAGCGTGACCATAGTACTGGAGGTCATAAGGCAGGATTTTTACAGAGTCTGAGATGTGGAACAGTTTCTCTGCATACTCCATTGCTTTCGGATAGTTCTGCTTCTCGGTAAAGCTATAGAAGGTGAGACGTGGAATAGCAGGAGCAGCAGGGAATTTCGTAACACCCCATTCACCCTGCTCAATAAGTTTGTCATAGTTCTTGGTAAAGAACAAACAGGTCAGATAATTGACAAACTGGTTGTCTTTCATCTTGTTGCGGTCAACCTTCTCATAATAGGCGATAGCGTTCTTTTTGTCGCCTGCATTGTCGTAAATCTCTGCTGCGATGATGTCAACAGGGTAGGAGGGATCAGCCAGACGCAATTGTTCGAGTGCATTGGCAGACTCCTTCGGACTTACCTTTGCCATGATGTAGGCATAGCGGCGATAGCCTTCTGGATTTGTCTTGTCGAAATACATCGCCTGCTGATAGTAGTTTGCAGCCTCACCAGGTTTGTCATTCAGGGTCTCAACGTCACCCATGAGGATATAAGCCTCACCATAGTTCTTGTTCTTGCCTGAGATAGCCATATTGCCATATTCCATTGCCTTTTCTTTGTTGCCTGCATTGAAATAGGCACGACCAATAGCGGTCAATGTTTTCGGATCTTTCTTGAATCCTTTGGCAATAGCTGCTACCTGCTTGTCTTTGTCAGGTGCGTTAGACTTGATGATGTTTGTTGCGTTCTTAACAGCCTCGTCTGCTTCAGACTGAGCCATTGCAGGAGCTGCGACTGATAACATCAGTGCTCCAATGAATAAATATTTGATTGTTTTCATAATGTAGAATATTGTTATCTTGTTAATACTTCTTCCTTTTTCTCTTTTTCCCCTTTGACGTATGAACGTTCAAAAAGTATAATCTCTCCTTACTCCTTACTCCTCCTCCCCCTTAAGGGGGAGGCTGGGAGGGGGCTTCCTTTATTTCACATGAACCTCCCGCAAGGTGATTTCACCATAGGCAGGTAACAGGCCAGCCTTAAGGATTACCAATTGTCCCTGATTCTGTGAGATAATGAAGTTCTTGAAGGTTGTTGCCACACCGCGTCGCGGATCGCTGACGAGCGCATAGACGGTGCGTACCAGTGGATAATCGCCAGAATAGAAGTAATACTGGAACGGCTGATAGCTGTTGCCGATTGTTGCTTTCTGTGCTGAAGAAACGTACATCGGGCGCACCTCTTTCTTAAAAGTAAGGTTGGTGCTGTCGCGTTTGTCGTTCAGCCAGTTGCTGCCGATGATACCAATTGCATTCTTGTTATTCTCTACAAATGCTACAACGTCGGCGGGTTTGTTGACAGCAGTAGCATTTTCCTTGCTGATTGCTTTGCCGCCCAGGATGCTATCCTCAGCAAAATGTACGGTGCTGGCCTTTGGATTATCAAAGACGAGTTGGATTTTACCGAGTTTAGAGTTGGGGTAGATATCGCTCCAGTTTTTGACTTCACCGAGCAGGATACGCTTTATATCATTGACACTGATACATGAATCAGTGTTCTGGGTATTCTGAATGAGGGTGAGACCATCGTAACCAATCTTGAATGAGCCAGGATTGGTACCCTTTGCTTCAAGATATTCACGTTCTTGGGGTGTAAAGTTACGTGATGTGATCACCAGGTACACATCGCCATCCATAAGCATTTTTATGGCATCGGTCTCATTGGTGTACAAGGTGTCTAACTTTGCTTCTGGATAGCGGTGCACAAACAAGTCGCGTTCCTCTTCTATGACAGGTCGGAAACTTTCGTCGCAGGCATATTTAGCATTTCCCTTAGCATAGTTAGAGCCACTCTCTGTACACGAGGTACAAAGAGTGGCAGTAAATGTTAATCCTACTATCAAGTAAGATATGAGTTTTTTCATGTTACTTTTGCAGTTTGAATGTTACTGGTACATTGAACTTTACACGTACTGGTGAACCGTTCTGCATACCAGGAATCCATTTCGGCATACGCTTTACAACGCTGAGAGCCTCACGGTCGAGTGACGGGTCAACACCACGTGCAATTCTCACGTCAGAAACGCTACCGTCAGTTTCAACGACGAATGCTACGATGACACGACCTTCAACACCGTTCTCTGCTGCTGCAGCAGGGTAGGTGATGTTGGATGAGAGCCACCTTTGCAGAGCACCGTTACCACCAGGATAAGAAGGCATCTTCTCAACCACGTCGAAGACTTTACGAGAAAGATCTTCTTTGGGTTTCTCTTCAACCTTTTCTTCCTTCAGCTGTTGCTCTACTTTCAATGTTGCACCTTTGTCGCTGTTTCCTTCCACGTTGAAAGAACCGATGGCTTCTTTCTTCTCCATCACCTCGTCCTGAGAAACAACCTGGTTCTTCACCTCGTTGTCTTTCTTAATCTCAGGAACCTGGAAAGCGGTAGAAGACTTCACCTCTTCGATAACTTCTTTCTTTTCCTGGATGATTTCCTGGCGTTCTACCTTCGGCTCGTCCTTCTTCTTCTCTGCTTCAGCTTCGAGGGCTGAGAGTTCGGCAGCTTGCTCTTGACGCAATCTTGCCTCTCTGTCAGCATCGATCTTATTCTTGAGTTGGAGACCGCCGTACATCAGAACACCTAACAACAATACTGCAAGCATTGACCAAACGTTACGCTTTCCTGTCTGCTGTCGAATGGCATAAGCTCCGTATGCCTTGTTTCGGCTATCGAAAACAAGATCGCTCCATTTGCCGGATATCAAATCAATTTTTGACATAATCTTACATTTTAATTGTTAATAACTTGCTTAATAGGCTACACCCTTAGCTTTGAGAAGTTTCTCATCGTCGGGTTTGATGTTATCAAGCATATATGTTCCAATGCAGCAAATCTGCATTTCATCAAGAACATCAATCAGATTCGAGTAGGACGCTTTGTCTGAAACCTTGATGATGATGGTCAAAGGCTGGACGGTTCCATCCTTCAGTTTACCAGACTTGATGGCTTTCAGCTCATTCTTGTAGATACTGTCGGGAATGGCAGCGCTGTTCTCAGCTTTCTTCTGGTCAAGAGCTGCTTTTTCTTTCATCATCTTTAAAACCTGACCTTCGTCATACATCTGGAGTACCTTGCGGATACCATCCTTACCCCAAGTTGTTTCAACCAGCTTGGTCGGATCGTTATAGTCGGGAATACCGTCCATGTGGAAAATCTTGTCGTTAGCAAGAACGTACAGGGTCATAGAGCTTGATTCCTTGGCATCCTGACGGTCTTTCTGATCCACATTTTCAGAGTCCTTACTTGGCATCGCCAACTCCATAGACTGTGGTTTAGACAGTGAGGTACAGAGCATGAAGAAGGTAATAAGAAGCATCATCATATCCACCATAGGCGTAAAGTCTACGCGGGTCTGCATCTTTTTCTGTTTGCTAGTGCTTTTCTTTGCCATGCTTAGTCCTCCTTATTCTTCTTGAGGTTCGTAATCAGATAATAACGGCTTTCATCCAGGTCCTGAAGTTCAGAAATGACTTTCTTCACGTTCTTGTAGGGAGCATCTGCAGAACACTTGATGGCAATTTTCATACCATCCTCTGAGCCAATCTCATCGTATGCGTCCTTACATGCTCTTACCCACTCCTGGAATTCGCTGGTCTTATCACCTGTAGTGGTACTGTCAGTAGGAATACCTGTACTCTTCTTGAGAGCTTGAGGCATCTTGTCCTGGTCAAGACTCAGGTAGGCGCTCAGTTTGCTCATTGGCATACCCCACATAGGGTCGATCTTGAACTTCTGCATCTGCTCACCAGTGAGCTTGATACCACTATAGTTTCCTATCATTGTTTGCAGAGCCTTCAACTGTACCTTCTGGTCGGAAGTTGTCATGAAGACGTGCCCGACACTGTCAACGTGTACAGTGAGCAGCATCTGCTCAGGAATGGCAATCTCCGAAATAGACTTTGGTGCGATGACCTTCACAGGCTCGTTCTTCACGAATGTAGAAGTGAGCATGAAGAAGGTAAGCAGGAGCACCATGACGTCCGACATCGGTGTCATGTCAATCCATACGTCCGATTTCTTAATTTTTAACTTACCCATAACTGAATAATTTTTAAAGGGTTAGCAAAAATTAAGCCTCGTCTGCGTGCTTGACCTCGTATGTCTGAGCGATAGTGTAACCAATCTCGTCAATGGCGTATGTCAACTTGTCGATTCTGTTGGTGAAGTAGTTGTAAGCAACTACGGCTACCCATGATGTAGCGATACCAGATGCAGTGTTGACAAGTGCCTCAGAAATACCAGTAGAAAGAGCTGAAGAGTCAGCACCACCATCAGAAGCCAAGGCAGCGAATGAACGGATCATACCAAGCACAGTTCCGAACAGAGCGGTCAAGGTACCGAGGGTAACGATTGTAGCAATAATCGGGAGGTTCATGGTCATGGTAGGCATCTCAAGCTGAGTAGCTTCTTCGTGTGCCTGCTGGATACGGGCAATCTTTTCCTTTTTCTTCATGCCTGTAGCAGCTTCCATTTCCTTGTAAGACTTCAGAGTTGCACCAACAACGTTGCCGATAGAGCCACCCTGCTTGTCGCACAGCTGCTGAGCTTTTGCGAAGTCGTCAGCCTTGATGGCGGCTTTAACGTTCTGAACGAACTTGGTTACATTGCCCTTACCTGCGCATGCGCTGATACCCATGAGGCGCTCTACAGAAAGTGCGATAACAGAGAACAACAGACCGAAGATGATAGGCACAACGAATCCACCTTTGTAGATAGTACCGAGCATGTTGCCCTGCTTGGGTACTTCGCGTGTTTCATCGGTAAAGTTGTTTACGTTACCAAGTACAAGCTCATAGAACAGTGCTGCTACGATGAACGCAAAGATAAGAATAAT
>CADCPZ010000149.1 GCA_902803475.1 uncultured Prevotellaceae bacterium | reverse complement strand
GTGTGATGCACCTTTTGCGTTCAGCTTCGAGGTAGCGTAGGAAGGGAACCCCGGCAGTCTTACAAGTATGCACCACACCTAAGTGTTAGTGCATTCCTATATACAAGACTGCGCAAGATGCCCATACGACACCTCAACACGTATTATCTCGTTGCGTTTTTATTCCCAATAAGTTTCCTACGCTTTTGGCTGAACGCGAAATAATAGCGAATGCTTTTTCTAATAAGTCAGTCCGGATATATCCCCGAACCGAGGGCAAAGATACATATTTTTCTTTGTTTACAAACATAGAATTGTTAAAAAGTTGAGAAAAAAATATTTGCTTAAACGAAATTATTTGGAAAAACAAAGATTTTATGTAAATTTGCGAACATGAAAAAAACAAAGTGAATGGGGAAACACCTGTCACTTCCAGAATAACAAACAAAGAAATAACTATATAAACTTTAGAATTATATGTTAAAGATTCAACCATATTACCGTACAAATGAAGATTTGGAAAAGGCAAACGAGCCTTACAAGTCGGTTGCAAACATAATAGACAAGCTATACCTCAAAGGCCCCAAGGACAAGAAAGCTTTGTCGTATCACAGTTTCAAGAACACAAAAGCCGTAAGTTGTATTAGATATATTGCTGAGACTTTGGCAAAGAGTCAGGTGTCTTTTGTCTGCAGAATGAAAACGTTTTGGAGTTCACTTCTAAATACGAACAGACAGTTTTCAGATTCTTTTGAAAATTACAGCGTTCCTTACGAATACTATCAGGGTGTTATTTTTGGAGGCGTGTACTTCGTTCTTGCCAAGCTGAAAAATGTAGATGATGAATATTTAACAATGATGGAGACTTTCGTTTCTAATTATTCTGAAGCACAGCCTTACTTCACCGTGTTCAAAAATGAATTGATTGATGATAACCGACCGTTGACTCCCCGTCCTTCCACTAATATTGTCTCAAAGACTACGGATATTAAAACGTTACGAAAGCAGTTCATCCAGGGATTGAATGATAATTTTGTTCAGATAGATGCTATTGATTGGGCTGACGCCACCTTGGGGTTCGACAGAGATGTCATGAAAGAATTGTTTTGGGGTGTTGAGGATGACAAGCTTCTTAAGACAATCATAAAAGCAATTATTAAAACCTGGAACAAACTAGTCAAGGCAAAGGATAACAGATGTATGATAAACGCTCAAGGAGCAGCACCTATGGCACTTGCTGCCAGTATGGATCCTTGGAAATTTGGAGGAATGACGAGGGAGACCATAAACAAATTCTTCGACGATTTGTGGGTAGAACGGAACGCCAAAAACACTTATGCTTCTTTCGGTTTAGAGGAAAAAGTCTTAAAGCCAAAGAATGAGCCTGCTTCAAAGATTGATATAGACTCTACCAATATAGAGGAAGATAAGCATGAAACTGGCAATTGGAACAATGATACAGAACTGTTGCAGAAGGAACTGGCCAAGGTTACCGCTGAGAGGGATAAACTTGCAGACGAACTAAAGGCTTATATGGATAGAAACCAAAACCGACGAGGAATCAATCGGCTCAAGACCGCTCACCTCGGTATAAAACTGGCTCCAAAACTTGGCATCGTATATACCAATAAAAAGGAGTTGGCTCCGATGCTGAGTAAGTTATTTGGATGGGGTCGGAACGCGTTGGAAAAACAAATGAGCAAATATATTTCCAAAGAAGAAGAATTAGAATTAGCAGATATTTTTGGAGAACTCTCGCCAGAACTGGCAAAGCTAATTTGCATAGATTGGGAGGGCACCCCATCACAAAAAGACGAGGCACCCCAGACGGAATAGCGAGGCACCCCTCAGAAAATCAAAAAGGCACCCCAAGGCACCCTGTTTTGGGGTGCCTTTGTTGTATTTAAACCATTGGATAACAGAGATTTATTTATACCTTCGCACTCGTAATTACATATCGGCGGCAATATAAACCGAGCACGGGCCGTCGGACTGTCGGCATGATAAATCCAATTGCCCCTCACTAAGTGACCGACAGCGTGCAAGAGAGTGGGACATTAATACTATTTCAAGATTATGAAATGTATTGATCTTTTACAACGAGTCTATGACGCCACGAATGGCGGATTAGACATCATCACCGAACTGCTGCCGGCAGTCGATGATGCAGTGATTAACAAAAAGAAGGCGTTTCGCCTCAGACCTGACGAACGCACGCCGTCAGCTCACCTCTATCCTCCGAAGGATGCGGGTGACTGCTGGCATGTGAAAGACTTCGGTATGGGTGATGGCGGCGGCTACTTCTCGCCTATTGATCTCTATATGTGGGATCGAGGCTACGGGCAGGACAAGTTTTCGATTGCGCTGCAGGAACTGGCGGAACGCTATGGCGTTCAAGAACAACTGACGGCCAGTGCGAACAAGCCGGAGCTGGAGCAGCGCAAAGCCCGCGAAGACGAAGTGGGTGCAGAACCGCGTGTAACCTTATTAGAAGGCTTCGGCGGTATCGACCTGAGTTGCTGGGGTGCGAATGTCAAGCCTGAGCATCTGGAAACGTACGGATGGAAAGCCGTAGGTGAGATTGCTACAACCAAGGGCGACAAGGTGACCGTGAGACGTTCGACACCGACGTATCCGATTTTTGCACAGCAGTGCGACTATACGGATGCCAACGGACAGCCGCAATCGTTTATGAAGCTGTATGAGCCTAAGAACTACGACAAGGCTCATCGGTTCATGATTGTGGGTAGGAAGCCGCAACGCGGAAACTACATCTATGGTCTGCAGGCGGTCAGAAAGGCTTTTCAGGAACGTGGCGAAGAGATGCTGTCAGTGCTGCTGCTCGTCAGCGGCGGTTCTGATGCCGCTGCAGCCCTTAGTTATGGCTATCTGGCGGTATGGCTGGACAGCGAGACGAAGGGGCTTAGCGACGCCGATTATGCGTTGCTGATGAAGTACACCAAGTGGCTGGTGAACATTCCCGACATCGATGCTACGGGCAAGAAGATGGGACGTCAACTGGCGCTGAAGCATCTCGGTATGCACACGGCATGGATGAACGATGCCGATATGGGCGGACTGCACGACAACCGCGGACGGCAGCGCAAAGACCTGCGCGACTATCTGCAGCTGCACCCTTCGAAGAAGGCGATGGACACACTCGTCAACCGTGCTGTCAAGGCGAAGTTCTGGACTGTCAATAAAAAGAAGGAGTACACCATCAGTCTGACTTCGCTCAATTATTTCCTGGAACTGAACGGATTTTGCACATTGAAGGATGAGTCACGCAAGGAGCCATTGTTTATCCGCATCGAGGGGGCGAAGGTAAGTCGAATCACAGCTAAGGCTGTAGTGACTTTCCTAAGCAACTGGATGGCTTCTGAAGGATTGCCGAAGGCTCTACAAGACAAGGTGCTGCGCAGTCACGATCTGCCGACGAACAACCGCAGTACGCTACGTGAACGCGATGACCTTGATTTCTCACGCGCTACGGAATCGTCGCAGCGTCTGTATTTCCGTAATACGGTAGTCGATGTGACAGCTGACGGCATTCGGAGCACACCCTACAGTATGCTTTCTGACGGGAAGAATGTGTGGGCAGATGACATTATCGACCATGACTTCCGTAAGATGGATCCGCAGTTTGAAGTCACGAAGGATGACAATGGTGACTATCACATCATGATAAACTCTGCCATGCCCAGCAAGCTGTTTCAGTTTGTCCATAACACCGCACGACTGTATTGGCGTAAGGAAGATGATCAGAAACAGGAGCTGACTGCTGAAGAACGGCGCGACGAGGAGCTGAACCTCTTGGCGAAGGTGTCAAACCTGGGATACCTGATACATGGTCACAAGGCCGAGTCTATGGCTTGGGCTACGTTGTGCCAGGACAGTACGTTAGGTAATACCGACGACGAGTGTAATGGTCGTTCCGGAAAGTCATTCTATCTAAAAGCTGTCGGTGTATTGATCAATACCTTCCCTATTGAGGCAAGAACACCGAAGGTGGTAGAGAATCGCTTCCTCTTCGATGGCGTGACGGAAGACACCGACCTGATCATCGTTGATGAGTGTCACCGGAAACTGGACTACGACTTCTTCTTCGGAAAAATAACGGGTCCGTTCCGTGCTGAAGAGAAAGGTAATCACCCCTATCTGATACCGTTTCCGAAGAGTCCAAAATTCGCCTTCGGTACCAACTACGTACTGCGTCGTCATGATCCCAGCACCGAAGGTCGCCTGTGGCCGCAGGTGTTCTCTGACTACTATCACGTCATGGCACCTACCAATGACTACAAGGAAACGCGCACCATTCGCGATGATTTCCAGCAGGAACTGATGGGTGCTGACTATTCCGAAGCCGACTGGCAGGCTGATATCGCATTCCTGATAGACTGTCTGCGTTTCTACCTATCGTTGCCAAAGAATGAACGAAAGATGTTGCCGCCACTCTATCAGGTTGAACGACGTGAACAGCGTGCTGCAATCGGTAAAGATTTCGAGCTGTGGGCAGAAGATTATTTTGCTATCGATGGCGGTAATCTTGATCGTCCAATCAAACAGAGTGAGGTGATGGCAAACTTCAACACCGAGGCAACGTATCCGTTGAAGCCTAAACGTTTCACCAGTAAGTTGAAGGAGTATTGTTCCTTTGCCAATCACATCAGCTGTCTGAATCCTGTCAGTGTGACTGGAAACGAGAAAGATGGTGAACGTTGGCGTAAGAAGGAAGAAGGTAAGAATATTCCTTATTATTATGTGCAGTCGATTAACGACACGGCATCAAAACCAAAGCCAAATGAGGAAGAGGAAGATATTCCCTTCTAAGCACAGATGAAGTCTCATCTATACCGCCCTGAGCATCATGGAATGCCTAGGGCGGTATTTCGTTGGCACCAGATCCACAAGCACCACTTATTCTATTTCTCACTCATCACTTTTGTTTTTCTTTTCTTTACCTCCAATTTTTCGGTTTTTAAATGGAGAAAATGGTGCCCAAGAAAGAAAATAAAGATAAACGCTTAAAAGACAAATACTTGCATCACAATTCCGGCAGCACCACTTTGGCACCATTTTAGGCACCACTTTATTTCAACGATGAAAATGGTGCCAGATAGAAACCCCAATTTTACACAAAGGTTCCGGTTCTCTTTGTGTAAAATTTAACAGTTAGGGCACACAAAGGGTCGACCCTTTGTGTGAATTCCGCGTTTCTAAAACCTTACCTTTTACTCGCCAAAAGCATAGGTTTTAGGCGGTGAAAGCTTATGTTTTGCGGGGTAAAAGCTTAGGTTTTGGGATGGGGGGAATGGGAGGATGGGAATGGATGGGAACTATGGGGGTGGGAGGAGAAAAAATGAAGAATATTTTGTCTGTTTAAATGAAATGTGTATCTTTGCCTGCAGAATCAATTCATCATATAATCTATCAGAAAACTACTATGCCAACTACTACCAAGAACTTCCTTGCACCCAAGGGAGACTACAAGCGGTTGATTGCTTTCAAGAAATCGGAGTGCATTTATGATGTCACCTGCTTTTTCGTTGATCACTACCTGCCTAAAATAGGCGACCGCACCGTTGACCAGATGAAACAGGCTGCCCGAAGCGGCAAACAGAATATCAGCGAAGGAAACGAGGCGGGTACTACTTCAACGGAGGCATGCATCAAACTGGTGAACGTGGCCAAAGCAAGTCTAAAGGAGTTGCAGGAGGATTACGAGGACTATCTGCGCACTCACGGCGGTACGATTTGGAATGTCAACAGCCTGCAATGCCGCAATGCCCGCCAATGGTGCAAGGACCATTGTGAACCGGCTGACTACAGGCGTGTATGCGAACAGCGCGACGACCTCACCCTTGCCAACATCGCCCTGATACTTATCCATCAGACCGATTATCTGTTGAAAGGTCTGATAGCGAAATACAAACGCGACTTCCTCACCCAGGGCGGCATCAAGGAACAGATGTCGCAGGCCCGCCGCAACTGGCGCGAAGAGAATTGGAGGAAGTGAGGGGGATGGGAACTGATGGGAACCATGGGAACTGATGGGAACTGATGGGAACCATGGGGGCATTCCCTCCCATCCGCTCCCATCCACTCCCATCCGCTCCCATCCGCTCCCACCAAAAAACCCTCCCTCTTTTAAGGAGGGAGGGTGAAGAGAGGTTGAAGGAAGCTATTATGGCTCCTCCTGCTCGTCAGGCTTGTCGTACTCGCCGTACTCACTTACCTGTACACCCGTCAAGAACGTCTTCACGCGGCTTCCGTCGGCACTGCGCTTCACCTCAGGCTGGAAGAGTATATGCAGACCCTTCACGTTCTTCGACACGCTGAACAGCTTGGGGCTTTCAGCACCTGTGGTGCGGATACCGATCTTGAAGCTTCCGAAACCATCGAGTTTTACGCGGTTGCCCTGCTTCAACTCGTCGGCCATAGCCTCAACAAGCTCGGTGAGTACTGCCTGCACGTCGGATTTCTTCGCCGTACAGTTGCGCTCGATGCGCTCTGAGAGAGTTTCGAGATTGGTCACACCCATCACTGCTGCGCGACCATACCACATTCCACGTGTAGTGGAGTTCTTGCGGTTGTCCTGATACAATTTGTAACGTACCATTGTAAAATCCTTTCTAATTTAGTTTTTGTGTTGTTTTGAACGAACTTCTTCGGGTCGTCCACTCCCGCTGTTGTCACAAAAAAGTAATCTGCTGGCGCCTTGCATCATCCTTTCTTTAACGTTACAAAGATACAAAAAGTTTCTGAATTTGCCAAATTATTTCGCATCTTTTTTATTAAAAACCAGACAGGAGATTGCTCCTCAATAACCCATAACCAATAACCTCTAAACATTCAATTTGTAAACGGGCTATGCAAAGAAAATCGCTTGTTTTCCGATAATTTACGATTCACATTTTTGATTCTCAAAGAAAACCATTACCTTTGCAGTGTTTTATATCACACATTATGAAATTACGTTTCATCGGAATCATTCCTGCACGCTACGCATCGACGCGGTTTCCAGCGAAACCATTGGCCATGCTTGGCGGTAAGACTGTTATTCAACGGGTATATGAACAGGTGAGCAGCGTTCTCGACAACGTCTGCGTAGCTACTGATGACGACCGCATCCGCGAAGCGGTAGAAGCTTTCGGCGGACGTGTGGTCATGACGTCACCCGACCATAAAAGCGGTACCGACCGCATCTGTGAGGCATACAACAAGCTCTATCCGTCAACTGACAAAGACACCTCAACCGACATCATCATCAATATTCAAGGTGACGAGCCGTTTATCCAGCCGTCGCAGATCAAGACGGTGATGGAGTGTTTCAACGACAGCCACACGCAGATAGCCACGTTAGGAAAGCCGTTTACGGATATCGAGGCGCTGAAAAATCCCAATTCTCCAAAAATCGTCGTCGATAACTACGGCTACGCCATGTATTTCTCCAGAAGCGTGATTCCATTTATTCGCGGCAAAGAAGAGTCGGAATGGATTGGCTCCTACCCTTTCCTGAAACATATCGGCCTGTATGCCTACCGCTCTGATGTATTAAAAGAGGTGACAAAACTGCCGCAATCATCGCTCGAACTGGCGGAGAGCCTGGAGCAACTGCGCTGGCTGCAAAACGGTTACCGCATCAAAGTGGGATTGACGGATGTGGAGACCATCGGCATCGATACACCGGAAGACCTTGAGAAAGCAGAAGCGTTTTTGTTGAAGGTTGAAGGATGAGGGCTGAGGGCTGAGGGCTGAAGGCTGAGGGCTGAAGGATGAAGGCTGAGGGCTGAAGGCTAAGGTCGAAGTTCAATGATAAGGACGGTTTTTGTTTCAGCTGTCACGCGATAGCGGTTATCAGGACGCTCACCGATTACCCATAGGATATCATTGTTTGGATGGACGAGCACCATTTGTTCGCGTTTTTCAAACAATGATTTCTTTTGGTCGGTCAGGAAGTCACTCACCAGTTTCGCCCCTTTCATGCCAAACGGTATAAAGCGGTCGCCTTCCTCGGTTAAGCGTACTTTCAAAGGAAAAGAAATCTTTCTCATATCCAAACAGATACAAGCTTTCGTTCTACTGATAGTAAAAGTACTATCGACGTCTTTTCGCTCTACTTTCAGCTTGATCCCGTTGGACAACACATACGTTCCTTCTTCGGGAATGAGCATTGGTTTAAACGTTGATTTCCGAACACTTTGTACAATGATTTCATCACGGTCAATCAGCAATTCATAGGATTTAGACAACCAAGTCTTACCCGTTGAAGTCTTACAATCATCATCAATTGTATGGGTACCATCTTGCTGGCAACGAAGCGTTTCTGAAATCTGCTGGATCTGTGCTGAAGAAAAGCCATAGGGCGACAGGATTTCGTGTAAAAGATATTCCGTCGATGGCTCCTGCAGCAAAGTGCTTATGCTCAAGACAAGCGGTGACTGCTTTTTCCGGATTCGCGATATTGCTTTCTTTGTGGCATCGTTCAACATCTTCTCTGCTTCCGTCATATACAAAGCCGTTTTTGCGATGCTGTCAGCAACCGATGGATTGAGGGTTTTCAGCAACGGCAGTAATTCTAATCGTATCTTATTCCTCACGACATCAGGAACAAGATTGGTACTGTCTGTAACATATTCCTGATGATGCGCAAGCAGATATTGTTCGATTTCATGGCGCGATACACACAGGAGCGGTCGGATGACATCGCCATGCTTCGGTGCGATGCCCGTCAAGCCGTGCACACCTGTACCCCGAATCAAGTTTAGCAGAACCGTTTCTACGGAATCATCACGGTGGTGAGCTACACATACACCTTGAAAGTCACCATCCTTGATGAGTTGTTCGAAATAATTGTATCGCAGCTCGCGTGCGGCCATCTCGATGCTTACCTGATGCAATTCTGCAAAAGTACGAGTGTCGAAATGAACCCGATGCAAAGGTATCAGCAGCGACTGGCAAAGCGATTGACAGAACTGTTCATCGCGGTCAGACTCCTCGCCGCGCAAGCGGAAGTTGCAATGAACGGCTTCGATGCGATAATGCAGTTCACGGAGCATCAGCAGCAAGGCCACACTATCTGCACCGCCAGACAGAGCAACGAGGTATTTCCCGTTGTTTGACAACAAATGATGTTGCTGAATGAAACGCGATACCTTGTTCAGCATAATTTACTCCACATACAGCACCAAGCCCTTCAGGTATTCACCCTCTGGATGGTAGATATTAATGGGATGATCGGCAGGTTGATGGAGTTGATGGAGAATGCGCACCTTACGGCCAGCCTGTGCTGCTGCGGTGAAGACGGCATTGCGGAAATTCTCCTTTGTGACCACTTGCGAACAGCTGAAGGTGAAGAGGATACCACCATGTTTGATGCGTTCGAACCCTTTGACATTCAAGCGGGTATAACCTTTCAGGGCATTGCGCAAAGCCCCCCGGTGTTTGGCGAATGCCGGTGGGTCGAGGATGATGAGGTCGTATTGGTCGTCGTTCTTATCCAGATACTTAAAAGCATCGTCACAAAACGCCTCATGACGGCTGTCGTTGGGGAAATTCAAGGCTACATTCTGGTTGGTCAGCTCAATGGCCTTCGCACTGCTGTCAACAGAGTGAACGACTTCTGCCCCACCCCTCATGGCATAGACGGAGAAGCCTCCCGTATAACAGAACATATTCAGTACGCGCTTGCCTTTGGCATAATGCTCCAGCAAACTGCGGTTATCGCGCTGGTCAATAAAAAAGCCCGTTTTTTGCCCTTTCAACCAATCCACATGGAATTTCAAGCCGTTTTCGGTGGTGGTATTCTCTGTGGAGCCACCAATGATAAACCCGTTCTCCTGTCCTAATTCGGCCTTAAACGGTAAAGTGGTCTCGCTCTTGTAATAGACATTTGTCATTCTGTCGCCCAACACATCTTTCAAGGCTTTGGCTATAGCCATCCTGTCAACATGCATGCCAACACTATGAGCCTGCATGACAGCAGTTTGTCCGTAGCAGTCGATAATCAAGCCGGGAAGGTTGTCGCCTTCACCGTGAACCAGTCGGAATGTATTGTTAAGTCGCGAACCGTCATCACAAAGGAGTCCCAGACTCATTCGCACATCAAGGGCTGCCTGCAGGCGACTCTTCCAAAAGCTGTCGTCGATGGTTATATCCCTGAACGACAACACTCTGACGGCAATAGAGCCAATCTGATAATGTCCCACGGCGATGAATGATCCCTGATCAGTTATCACGCGAACGATGTCACCTTCCTCAATGCCTTCGTCCATGCGGCTAATAGCACCAGAGAAAATCCAGGGATGGAATCGGAGCAGACTTTCTTCCTTACCTCTTTTTAGATAGATTTGCTTGTATTTCATTGATTTAAATGTTTTCTTCCTTCACTTGTTCTTGTTCTTCCTTGACCGGTTCCGGCTCAGGTACTACAACCAGTTCGTAGTCGCCTGACTCCTTCATGGCTTTCAGCGCCTTGTAGAGTTTCAAACATGCCCAAGCATCTGTGGCTGCATACAGTTTCTGTTTGTCCTTTAACTCATGAATCTCCCAATTCGACAGCTGCTGGCGCTTGCTGATTCGTTGTCCGAACACGTTGGCATAGAGTTTTTGCAGACTTTTGTCCATGATACCCAATTCGCTCACATAATCCTGCAGGTCGATAAAGCGACCGACTGTGAAATCAGCCCGTTTGTGAAGCATCATGATATCATCGGTCAACGACAGTCCGATTTTGGGTACTGACAGGTCTTCCAGCAATCGGATGACAGCGGGCGACATACCTATTTTATTCAATCGGAAGAGGAAACAGGTATCTTCGTCGCTGACCTGCAGCAAAGCGACTTGATGCGTGATACCTTTTTTGAATGTGGGTCGCGTCTCTGTATCAATACCCAATAACGGTTTCGTCAACAAATAGCTGACAGCTTTTTCTGCATCATCCTCTGTTTGCACCACGATGATTCTTCCATTGAAGGTCACTCTGGGCAGTCCCGATATTCTTGATTTGTCAAATTTGTTGTATATGATTTTTTTCATCTCAAAAAATTCTGTTGCAAAATTAGTAAAAAAAAAACAGAAAACATATATGAATATGGCAAATTTTCGTTACTTTTGCAACTTATAAGGAAAAAAAGAATATGGCAAAGAAAAAAAATACAATCAAAAGTAAGTCTTTCAGCGAAGCAATTGGCTTGAAAAATATCATCAACGAGAAGACCAATTTCATCACGGGAATTATTCTCTTGTGTCTGGCTATCTATATCATCATCGCTTTCATCTCATATTTCAAAACGGGTGAATCCGACCAAAGTTTAGTATCAGACTTACGTCCTGGTGAAATTGAAAATACTGCCAAAGCGTTCCAAAACACATGCGGTTCCATCGGTGCTATCATCTCCGACTATTTCATCAACCGTTGTTTTGGTATTCCGGCTTTCATGATTCCGGCTTTTATCATTCTGTGCAGCCTGAAACTCATGCAGGCATACAAGGTGAACCTGGTTAAATGGTTCTTCGGTATGGCTATCGTGATGATATGGAGTTCGGTGACGTTGGCCAAGTTCCTGACTCCCGTGATGGGCGACCAGGTATATAACCCCGGTGGCAATCATGGAGAGTTTATCTGTCAATGGATGGAAAATGTCATCGGCTCGCCGGGTCTGATTGCTGTTCTGATAGTAGTGGCATTTGCCTTCCTTACCTATCTCACTTCCGAGACCATCAATGTGGTACGCAAGGTCATGAATCCCGTTGGTTATTTAGGCAAGATTCCGTTTACCATTTCCACACATGAACCCACCGATACCAATCTGGAGCCGATAGCAACGGAACCCGATCCGAATGTATTCGATGACCCTGAACCGGAAATTGTTGATTTCAAAAACGATGAAGTCATCGTTCATACGCCGAAGGCAACGGAGCCGAAGAAAACAGACGACAAGATTGATATGGCGATTGATGTGGCTGAAAACGAACAGGAAGCATCGACCAAGAATGTGGGCGGTGCTGCCGACCTCTCGACACCCATCAATCCGCGTGAACCCTTTACCCGTTATAAGTTTCCAACACTTGATCTGCTCAAGAAATATGAGTCTGACGGCAAGACATACGTTGACCGCGATGAACAGGAGAAAAACAAGAACCGCATCATTGAGGTACTACACAACTTCGGTGTGGAGATTGCATCCATTCGTGCAACGGTAGGTCCGACCATCACTCTTTATGAAATCACACCGGCACCTGGCGTAAAGATTTCAAGAATCAAAAACTTAGAGGACGATATCGCCCTGAGCCTTGCAGCCTTGGGTATTCGTATCATCGCTCCGATGCCTGGTAAGGGTACCATCGGTATCGAGGTTCCAAATGCCAACCCCAGCGTGGTTTCCATGCAGAGCGTATTGAACTCGAAGAAGTTCCAGGAAACTACGATGGAACTGCCGTTGGCATTGGGAAAGACCATTACCAACGAGGTGTTCATGGTGGATTTGGCAAAGATTCCGCACCTGTTGGTGGCTGGTGCTACTGGTCAAGGTAAGTCGGTTGGTATGAATGCCATCATCACCTCTTTAATTTATAAGAAACATCCCAACGAACTGAAGTTTGTATTGGTTGACCCCAAGAAGGTTGAGTTTAGTGTCTATAGCACCATTTCCGACCGCTTTATGGCTTCTTTGGAAGAAGAGGCTGACGAGCCGATTATCACCGATACGACAAAGGTGGTGAAGACGCTGAAAGGTCTTTGCTTATTGATGGATAGCCGTTACGACCTGCTCAAGAAAGCTGGTGCCAGAAATATCAAAGAATACAATGCGAAATATCTGAAACGCAATTTGAACCCCGAAGACGGACACTACTTTATGCCATATATCGTAGTGATCATCGATGAGTTTGCCGACTTGATTATGACGGCGGGCAAAGAAGTGGAAGGCCCTATCACACGTATTGCTCAATTGGCACGTGCTGTCGGCATCCACATGGTGATTGCCACACAGCGTCCTTCTACGAAGGTAATTACCGGTGGTATCAAGGCCAACTTCCCTGGTCGTATCGCCTTCAAAGTGGCACAGCGCATTGACTCCAGCATCATCCTTGACCGTACAGGTGCCAATCAGTTGATTGGACGTGGTGACATGCTTTACTCGAATGGTAATGAACCGACGCGTGTACAGTGTGCGTTTGTTGATACGCCTGAGGTTGAACGCATCAACCAGTTTATTGCATCACAAAACGGACCGCATCACCCGTTGGAAATTCCAGAACCACTTACGGAAGACACCACTGGCGGTGGAGCCGGAGGTGTAGATGTTTCCAACATCGACCCGCTATTCGAAGAGGCAGCCCGTCATATTGTTGCCACACAAATGGGATCAACGAGTATGATTCAGCGTAAATTCGAAGTCGGATACAACCGTGCCGGCCGTCTGATGGATCAGATGGAGAAAGCTGGTATCGTTGGCGGACCTCAAGGCAGCAAACCACGTGAGGTATTGATTACGGATTTGAATAGTCTTGAAACTTTGCTGGCAAGTCTCAGAAATTAAAAATGAAGAATGAAGAATAAACCCCAACCGCTTTCATTCGTCAAAGAATGAAACAACATTCAGGATTATGAAGAAATACATGTATCTGCTGCTGTTGGCAGTAATGACCATTTTTAGCAATCAACAAGCTTCCGCTCAAAATGCAGCAGAAGCGAGGAAAGTGTTAGACAAGACTGCAGCCATTGTAGGACGTTCGGGTGGCGCAAGTGCTAACTTTACCATGTCGAGTGGGAAATACGGCAATACCTCTGGTACGATTGCCATCAAAGGCAATAAGTTTCATGCCACTACCCCACAGGCTGTCGTATGGTACAATGGCAAAACACAATGGTCGTATATGAAGAAAACGGATGAGGTGAACATCAGCAACCCCAACGAGGCACAGCAGATGTCAATGAATCCGTATAAATTCATCACGATGTATAAGAGTGGTTATACGCTGTCGATGAAAAACGTCGGTGGCAACAAGGAAATACACATGGTGGCACAAAACAAGCGTCGTAGCATCCCTGAGTTGTATATCAGGGTCAACAGCAGTTATCTGCCCACACAGATTAAGATGCGTCAAGGCTCCCAGTGGTCAACCATCAAGATTTCCAACTTCCAGGCAAAGAACCAAAGCGATGCAACATTTGTGTTCAATGCCAAAGACTATCCGTCAGCAGAGATGATTGATTTAAGATGAACTGGCAAATATTTAAACAGATTTACAGTCACAGCAAACTGTCAGAGAAAAGAAGTGCAGCCTTCGAGCAGAACAAGTCTGCCCGCTATGTGATCTATGGCTTAGGGATTTTCATCATCCTCTACTTGATTTTCATTGCCGTCATGCTGGCATTGATAGCCAACAATAGCCGAAGTATCACGGGCATAGAACTCATCAGCGGACTCCTGCCATTCCTGCTTGCCTTCGATTTTCTGGCTCGCTTCGCCGCGCAGCAGACGCCCTCGCAGTTGGTCAAACCCTATCTCTTACTGCCCATCCCCCGTCATACAAGCATCGACTGCTATCTGCTGAGTTCGATGTTGAGTAAAGGCAACTGGATCTGGCATGCACTCTATGTTCCTTTTTCTATCATGTCCATACTCCCCCAT
>CADCPZ010000148.1 GCA_902803475.1 uncultured Prevotellaceae bacterium | reverse complement strand
TTATTCATATCGGTGGAAGTTGGATTCGATGATGGTTTCTACGATTTGCGGGTTGTCGCCGTGGTCGTTGTAGAAGTCGAGGAAGACAATTCCAAAATCTGTGTAGTCTTTCAGCTCGATGAATTCGCGCAGGTTCTTGTTCATGGGCTTGCGGATATTCTTGGCTGAACCGCCCCAAGCATAGCTGTATGGATTGTGGCGACGAGGAGACCAGGCAATGCTGTTGAAGGTGATGTACCACTTGTTGGGGTCGTCGTTTTCGTATGCATCGCGGATGTGTTGTTCCACAATCTTTATTTTATTGTAGGTCTTGTATTCCTTATAGACATCTTCTACGCAGAAGCAGTCATAGTCGAAGATAGCGTTATCGCTAAACTTGAGCAGTTTGCCGTAAGGACATTCTTCCTGGCGACGGATGACAAGAATCTTTCCGCGTACATCTTTAATAGGCATTGCTGGCGAGAAGTCTTCCACAAAACGGTGTGGGTATTTGGCTATCAGCTTGCGATAGTTCTTTGTCAGTTCAGCGTCCCATTTGCCGCCTTCGTCACTACCAATCATGGCAACAATAAATTCAGACGGATGCTCGGTGAGGAACTTCTCCCATTCCACCATCGTGGAGTCGAAGCTGTCGCGGCACGTCAGCGTGTGACCATACTTCAGGTCTTTCTTCAGACGGATGTCGAATGCACGGATACCGTCTGTCAGCTGCGACGGAACAGAGAAGTTCTGTGTGTGGGATGCACGGAATACGGCTGCCGGCTGTTCTGGGATGGTGGAGGTGCCCGCGTCGTGTGTGCCTGGCATGGAGATGGTACTGATGGGACGATTGTCGTCTATCTTTTCCATCCAGTTGGAGTTGGCGGCATAGATGCGCGAGACGTACATGTTAGTCTTTTTGCCGCCCTTCTTCTGTTCAATGTAGATTCGACAGGGCTTGTCATTGATAACGAGTCTGCCCTCAATGCTGTAGCCAGATTTGGATTTGAACGACTTGATGCCTACCTGAAAGAAACTTTGGGTTTCAATGCCATGGTTGATGCAGAAGTCTTCGATTTCCAGCTTCACAGGTTGCTTGGTACCGAAAATACGACCACGCAGATAGAGTGTCAGTTTGCCTCGGAGGGCATAGTGGAGCATTTCTGGGTACCAGTGGTTGGGTATCTGGTCGATGGCGAGTTGCGATTTCCACCAGTTACCTGCACGGAAACTGCCGTTATGCCCCGCTTCACATTTGAAACGGCCACGAGCGTCAATCTCCAGTTGCTTTCCGATGCTGATGCGCCCTTCGGTGTCTTGACCTTCAGTAATGTAGCCGTCTTGTATCTCGTACCATCCAAAACGTCCCTCGGGACCTTCTACAAGGTCACAGCCGAAGATGTCGATATTGAACTCATCGGTGTGGTATTTTTTTGTCTTTTGTTTGGTGACGGGGGTAGGGATGCCTTGGCTCAAATTGCCCTTGGGCATCGTGTCATTTATCTCCTCAATCTGTTTTTTTGTCAGCGCAGCCTTTATGTAGTCCTGACGTAGTTCACCATCGTAGCGATATTCTCTCTTTCTGCCGAAGCAGTAGCCCACATAGACTGCGATGTTGCCATAGCCGTTGTTCACACTCATGCCCTTGTTATTGTAGAGGTAGTTGCTGAACGAGGCATTCAGACCAGCACGCCAACGGTTGTAGTTGTAGGTGAGACTGGCACGGGCAAAGAAGTTCAAATTGAAATGGGTGTCGTTGTACTCGTAGCGGAAATAGTCTGGATCGACATAACGCCCTTCGTTTTTCTGTATGATGTTGGTGAAGCGATCTGCCATCGCGTATGTAAAGCTTTGCTTATTGTCAGCATGTACACTCTTGAGGCTTGGTGAAGCAATTAACGAAAGAGCCAGCAACAGTCGGCGAGAGAACACCAAATTGTAGGTGTAACCCAGTTGCAGGTGCCAGTCGTTGATGGTGGTTACACTGGGGAAGTGGTTGGTCATGAATGTGCGTATAACATTCGTCTCTTTGTCCATCGACTTCAGTACAGGCCATCCACGGTCGAGGATCTCTCCCATCTTATCATAGTATGCGTCCTGGTCATAGTCCCACAGTGCGTCGGCCAATTCGAAATCCTCTTCTGTGATACCTGTGCTTTCATCGCTTGTGATTGTCATAGCCGCAATCGATGTAAACAGTTCGGAGATGTCGCTTTCTATTTTCTGATGTGTGTACCCTAAACCGATGATAGGCGAACCGACAGAGCGCAACTGCACGGAACCGTTGCTAAAGGCTGCGGGATTGGAGTATTTCTTGTGGTTGGTGAAATAATTGATGTTGACACCAGTGATGGAGTTTTTAATGTAATCACCCAAGTCAAACATATCTGCCATGTCTGTTATGTCGTAACTTCCTTCTACGGGGTCGGTCACTCGCATCTTCTTTATCGAGAAGTCACCACCCGTGCGTCGGCGGATAAGGTCGATGTTGAAGAGTGCAGAGTTGATGGAGAGTGTGAATTCATCCTTGCGGGTCTTAGGTTTGCCTATGCCGTTCAAGTCAATGGTAGCACCCAGGAATATCCAACGCCAGCCGAAATACGGACCTATGCGGTTGCTGATTCTCGAATTCATTTTAATGTCCAATCCTTCGGGGGTCTCCAATCGGAGCCATTCGAATGAGGTGGTGTTTTGCAGATGGACAGCCCAGTTGTAGAACGAAGGCAGCGAGTATGAGGGGTCGTAGTCGTTCCAGTTTTTGATAATCCACCTGAAGGGG
>CADCPZ010000147.1 GCA_902803475.1 uncultured Prevotellaceae bacterium | reverse complement strand
TCCCTTTCATCCTATAAAATATGATACATAAACTAACAAAAAACGTTCATTGCAACAAAAGTTACATAAAAAACATTATCTTTGCACGAAAATTCATAAAACAAACTACCAACATGACCTCAAAACGAACAAATGTTTTCATACTACTCATGCTGTACGGCTGTCTGCACTTGTTTGCACAGCCTATTTGCCGTCTGATAAAATACGACGAGGGGAACGGTGTTCCCAGTTCACACATCACCCGTCTGTTGCAAGATGAACATGGATTCATGTGGTTTTCTACGTGGAATGGACTGTGTCGCTTCGATGGTTACGAATTTCAAACGTTTAAGCCCACAGTAGGAGACGGGTGCCACATGCTATCAGACCGTCTGACAGGAATTGTATTGCTGCCTGACGGAAACATCCTATGCATGGTTGAAGATGATTTTTTCCTTTTCGACACCCATAATTACCGATTCCGCGACCTGACAGAAAAGGAGAAGAAGAATGCACCCGCACTAACTAAGCAATACAACAAAAGCCTTGGTCTCGTTGATGGCAGCACCATCACATGGCATGATGCCAGTGGCATATCATGGCAGTTAAACGAGTTTTCCAAGTTAAGTTACATGGGCAAGAACGGGCAAGTAATCTCCTACCCGCTCAACGCTCCCCTGAAACAACTGAGATTTGCATGTACCGACCATCAAGGCAACCTATGGCTATTAGGAGATGGAGGTATCTATAAACTGTGTACAAGCATTCAGCATACCTACCCATTGCCCATGGAACAGGTGGCCGAAGTGAGAAGCCTATTCAAGGATAACCAGCAGCGCTATTGGGTAGCAGCAAAAGACGGAACTCTTTGCGCCTACGCTTTGGAAAACGACCAACGAATAGGCTACTTAGGAAGTGACGGACAACTGCACCTGAACTACACGCGTTTTGGTACTAACATCTATTGCATGTACGAAACAACTGATGGTAGCTTATGGCTGGGCACCAAACCAGATGGTCTTTTCCGTTTGCGCCCGCAAGGGAATGGACACTTTAAAATAGAACATCTCACAGAACTGCCCAGCAGAAACATCTACCACATCACGCAAGATCAAAAAGGACGTCTTTGGATAGCCACAATGGATGGAGGTATCTGCTACACAGAAGAGCCACAGGCAGAACATCCCATTTTTAAGTCGCCCAAGAACTATCCTTTCCAACAAGCTGCCAAAGTTCGCTATCTACATATTACTCCGCAAGGCATCATACTGGCAGCAACTACCAGCGGTTTACTGGTGGCACGACTGGAGAACACAGCAGACCACATGCGCTTCCGTTTACACCAACGTGAATCAGATCGCGCTAACAGCCTCAGCTGCAGTGCCACAATGGATATCGTAGAAGATAGTAACGGTCATTTGTTTGTTAGCACTGAAAGTGGCGGTGTCAATCAGATTATGAGCAGTGATTTACTGGAAGAGCAACTGGATTTCCGCCATTTGAGCGAATTCTTCCCCATGCAGCAAAACAACATCGTGCAATCGCTTAGCATGATAAACGACGGCCGGCTGATGGCTGTCGGTAGCCATCTGATTACACTCATCGACAGCACCTATCAAGGCCGAATCCTTGATGCGAGTTATTTTCATGATGACTTTCGTTTCAGTGAGGCACATCCTTTACAGCTGGATAAAACACGTTGGATGTTTGGACTGACTAATGGAGCCTTCATCACCAATATCGAACAGATGTCAACCACCGTTTCCGCACCACGTCTGGTGTTGACCGCAGTTTCTGTACAGGGAGATAATCCTCGCTGGAATGTTGAGCATTTGGACACCCTGAAGCTGTTACCTCAAGAACGTAGCGTTACTGTTTATTTTGCAGCCCTTGATTATACTGCTCCAGAGCGCATCAGCTACGCTTTCCGCCTCCTCTCTTCCAGTTCAAAGGACGAGCCTTGGCACCATGTCGGGCATAGTCGTTCTGCCACACTACTTGACCTCTCTCCAGGAACCTATCAACTTGAAATCCAATCTACGAATGCCGATGGTGTCTGGCAGGAACAGATTCGCACACTAACTATCATTGTCGAACCTACCTTTTGGGAATCGGTCTGGGGGCGCCTTCTTCTATTGTTAATCGTGGTTGTTATAATAGGTGGCATTGCCTATACCTATTATTATATACAACGCATCAAGCGTAAACAACACGAGACCTTAGAGGCATATCTGGCATTAATCGAGTCGAAAAGCAACAAAGCCGGTGCTATCGAACAGCTCTCTCAATATAACGAGGAGCAACTGACCTCTGACCCACTGATTCAACGTGTCATGACTTTTATCGAAGAAAACATCGGAAATAGTGATGCCTCAGTCGGTGATATGGCTGAAGCTGCAGCCATTAGTCGCAGTGGACTACAACGTAAACTGAAACAAGCCATGGGCATCACACCGCAAGATTTGTTGCGCGAAGCTCGCATCAAACGTGCTTGCCAAATGCTCATTCAAAGTAATAGAAGTGTATCCGAAATTGCCTATGCTTGTGGCTTTACCGACCCTAAATATTTCAGTCGATGCTTCAAGCAAAGCACAGGGAAACTACCTTCAGAGTATAAAAATTCGGTCAATTAGGTATGAAAAATGCGTCAAATGTCCTGTTTGACGCATTTTCTATACGCAGATGGGGCATTTTTCATCCTCCATCTTTTTTTAGTATTGTACTTTTGCACCCACTACAACAACCAAAAGTACTAACTCAAATTTTATTTTAAAAATGATGCAACAAAACAAAAGGTTTTTTGTAGCTATGACATTTTGCATGTTATGGCTAGCAAGTTTTGCCCAACAGAAAGTTTCTGGTCATGTGACAGATGCTACGGGCGAACCTCTGATTGGCGTGAGTGTCACCATCAAGGGCACTTCGACAGGAACTGTGACGGATTTTGAAGGTAACTACACCCTGCCCTCTGTCACTTCATCTACTCAAATTCAGTTTTCCTACATTGGTTATCTGACAAAGAACATCACGGTTGGCAACAAATCTACCATTGATGTCACTATGGAAGAAGACAATGCCGCTCTTGACGAAGTGGTGGTTATCGGTTATCAGACCGTTCGCCGTCGCGACTTGACAGGTTCTGTAGCCTCCGTGTCTGGAAAGACTATTGCTTCGGCTCCTGTCGCAGACTTGTCACAAGCATTGCAGGGAAAGTTGGCTGGTGTGAATATTGTTTCACAAGACGGTCGTCCTGATGCCACCATATCTATTCGCGTACGCGGTGGTGGTTCTATTTCTCAAAGCAACGAGCCACTCATCCTGATTGATGGTATTGCTGGTTCTATGAGTGATATTCCTGCTGATCAGGTAGAAAGTATCGATGTACTGAAAGACGCTTCTTCTACTGCCATTTATGGTGCTCGTGGTGCCAACGGCGTCATCTTGGTTACTACCAAGGGAGCTAAAGAAGGTCGCGTTTCAGTTTCTTACAATGGATATGCCAAGTTCAACACACCAACCAAATATTTAGAAGCACTCTCACCTTATGATTACTTGGCCTATACATGGGCTGTAGCAGATGCGTTCAACCCTGCTTATGCCAATGAGATTTCAAAACTCTTTGGATTGGAAAACGGTGGTATTGAACAGTACAAGAACGTAAGCCAGTACGACGTTCAGAAGGATGTCTATGGCAATTCTTTCTCTCACAACCACGACGTGACCATCTCTGGAGGCACTGACAAGACAAAGGTTCTCTTCTCTTTCAACTACATGGATGAGGAAGGACTGAAAGTTAACTCATACAAGAAACGCGCAAACGTTTCGTTGAAGTTCAACCAGAAGATAGCCAAAAACCTTGATTTTGCACTGGATGCCCGTTATGTTGACGTGGAAAGCATGAGCAACGAAGGTACCACCAGCGGACAGGGCTCCATCCTTTCTTTTGCCTATCGTTTCCGTCCAATTGCCACTTCTGATATCAAAGGTGACTTGAGCGCACTTCGTGAAGGTAACATTGAGAACTTCGGTCGTCAAACCCTCTGGGATCTCTATAGCCCTTACGAGCGTGTGAAGGATTATGAACCTCTGTCACTGCGTCAACATCTCCGTGGCACAGCTTCGCTGAACTGGGGGATTATCAAAGGGCTTACCTATCACACTGACTTTACTCTTGGTCGCGGTTGGAGCCAGACCAAGAATTGGAGTGGCGCCATCTACAACCAAGGATATACCAGCGATGACGGTGAGAAGCTGTTTGCTGGCGATGCCCAGTATTCTCAGGCCAAAAGCTGGAACCTGCGCTGGACCAACACATTAAACTATCAATTCGATATCACCAAGGGACACAACCTGAACATCCTGGTAGGTCACGAAATCACAAACTCTGGTGGTGAAAGCATTGGTATCAATGCCAATCACTTCCCTGCCAACTTTACCAAAGAGAACGCTTTTGCCATGATGAATCAGTTTGATCCAGATGCTGGTAAGTCAACAACTTTCTATTCTGGTCATAATACTCCAGAGCGTATTATCTCATACTTTGGACGTCTGAACTACAACATGCTTGATCGCTATCTGCTTACCTTTACCATGCGTGCTGACGGTAGCTCTAAGTTCTCACCCAACCATCGCTGGGGTTACTTCCCCGCTGCTGCTTTGGCTTGGCGCATCTCTGAGGAGCCATTTATGGCCAACACCAAGGGCTGGCTTGATAACTTGAAACTGCGCGTATCGTACGGTACCGTAGGTAACGATGGTATCAGTGCCGACCTGTGGTCACAGACGTGGGCTGCAGAAACGGACAACCGCTGGAAGTACATCATGGGAGGAAGCATCCTGCCTTCCTACGATCTGGCTTCTTCTTCAATGGCCAACGAAGACCTGAAGTGGGAAACAACCATTACTCGTAACATCGGTATCGACTTCAGTTTCTTGAACGGTCGTCTGTGGGGTACTATCGACCTCTATAAGAATACCACCAAAGACTTGTTGATGAACACTTCACTGCCTGGTATCACTGGTTTTACTTCCACTTATGCTAATATTGGTCAGACCAGCAATAAGGGTATCGAGATTTCGCTCGGCGGTGTAATCTATAAGGATAAAGATTGGAATGTTACAGCAAGTGCTAATATCAACTTCAACAAGGGTAATGTTGATGAGTTGGCCGAAGGTGTTACTGGTGAATATGGTACACAGTGGATTCAGTCAAAGATGCCAAGCGATGACTATATCCTGAAAGTAGGAGAACCTGTTGGATTAGTACATGGTTTGGTAGCTCAAGGCTTCTACACCACAGCTGATTTCGATTATGCCAATGGTGTTTATACGTTAAAACCAGGCATTCCTGACCTGGCTTCAAACCTGTCACAGTTCTATGGCGTTCCCAACGGTGGCCGCCCCGCTGGTCAGGTTGCATATCCTGGTTTCCCAAAATATCAGGATACCGATGGTAATGGTGTCATCAATTCAGAGGACTATACCGTTATTGGCGATATGAATCCTACCCATACCGGTGGTTTCAACATTAATGCCACTTACAAAGGTTTCGACCTCGGTATGTACTTCAACTGGAGCTATGGAAATAAGATTTATAATGTCAACAAGCTGGCCTCGATGTATGGTTATAAGGAGGGTGGAATCTTCATGAACAAGCTCGAATTCATGAAGGATGCCTATAAACTCTACGACATTGTAAACGGACAACTCGTTCGATACACAGAACCTGCCGACTTGGACCGTCTGAATGCAAATGCCAAATATCCTTTGGCATATCATGAAACAGGTATCGTATCAAGCGACGGTATAGAAGATGGTTCTTATCTGCGTCTGAACACTTTGACATTAGGTTACACCCTGCCCAAACAACTCATTAACAGAATTGGTATGAGCAACTGTCGCATCTATGGGACTGTTTACAACCTGTTTACTATTACTGGTTACGATGGTCTTGACCCCGAAGTCAATGCCAACACTAGACAGGGTAATGCAGCCTATCCAACAACTGGCTTAGACTGGGGAACCTATCCTCGTTCTCGCTCGTTTGTCATTGGTCTTAACGTAAGTTTCTAACCTATTAATTAAAGTATATAATACATATTATGAAATCAATATATCAATCCATATTTGGAGTATTGCTGATAGGAACTGCACTGGTATCTTGCAGCGACTACCTTGATGTAGAATCTCCTGCCAAAAACGATGATACGTTTGTCACTTCTTCGACAGACGAAACATTCAAGGCTCTTTCATGGGCCTATGCCGAATACCGACAGAATTGTGCCGGTGGTGCTAACTATCACTGGGAGGATGTTACCTCGGATGCAGAATATTATCCCGAGTTCAATTCCCCCAACAATACTATTGGCATGCTCATGCCTGAAGAAACTGCCATTACCGGCAAGCAAACCCAATTCAACTCGCTTTACAGTGCACTGGCTCGTGCTCGTCGAGTGGCTGATGTCATTGCCAAGAAAGATGCCTATACAAGTGCAGTGGCTGCTGGCTCCACCAATATGTGGACCCAGCTCTATGGTGAGTCCATGACACTATATGCTTACTGCTATTTCCAGCTGACAAAGCATTTTGGCGATGTACCTTTCGGCATTGAGAACTCCATCGCTACAGATGGCTACTCACTGTCATCACGCTATGATATCTACGACCAACTGATTGCAGATTTACAGGCTGTTGAACCGCTGATGTACAAATTAGGTGAAGGTGGTATCAATGGTGAGCGTATCTCACGCACATTCTGTGATGCCCTCATCGGACTGATGGCTTACTATGCTGCCGGCTGGCAGACCATCCGTACAGATGTTAACGGACTTTATGGCGACGTACAATTTGAGAAGAAAGGAACGGAAGCCAATGGTTGTGTATATGCCCGCAGAACCGACTATAAGAATTATCTTCAGATAGCAGAGAAATACTTCTCAATGGCTATCAATGAGAATAAGGGAACTTGCCAGCTCGTTACCACAGATAATCGTGGATATTGCAACAACCCCTTCCAAATGGTTTTCCAGTATATTCACGACATGGTAATCAGTCCTGAGTCACTTTTCGAGATTGGTAATATGCCCAGTCTACAGAGCGAACGTCCATACAGCCAAGGCCGTCCTTCCGCGGGAGGTGGCTCGAATGCAGCTCCTTGTAAGGTATTTGGCGGACTACGTGTTATTCCTACCTTCTACTATGCTGGTTACGAGGAAGGCGACAAGCGTCGTGATGCCAGCATGACCGTTACAGGTAGCACGGGTGATGGTAACGAACGACTCATCACGATGAAACGTGGTGCCAAGTGCGATGGCGGTATTGCCAACAACAAGTGGGACGAAAACCGCATGAATCCTCCCTACGTTCGTGCACAGCGTTGTTCTGGTCTTAACTATGTAGAGCTTCGCATGGCCGATGTCATGCTGATGCTTGCAGTCTGCAAGGCTCAACTGGGTTCTGATAACAATGGTGCCATTGCTTTGGTTAACCAAATTCGCCAGCGTGCCTTTGGCGACAACAACCACAACGTGGCAAGTAATCTGAGTGGCGATGCACTGCTCGACGTTATCTACAAAGAACGTCAACGCGAATTGCTTTGCGAAGGCGCCGTCCGCTGGGATATGATTCTCTCTGGTCAATTTACTGAGCGTACCAATGCCATGCGTGCAGAGGTAAAAACCATGATAGCCGGTTTGAAAGCCAATGGATACTACACCTTCCAAAATGGTAAAACCATCTCAAAGTACATCTGGACCAAGATGGTTCATTTGGATAATCCACTGACCTTTGATCCCGATCCCAGCAATCCCGCTCTCTTCCCTGGTTGGAGAGGACAGTATGACTATAGCACTGTCGCTGATGTCAAGGCAAAGGTTAAGGGAACAGACCACAACCTTGCCATCAAGGGTCTGTTCGAGTATATTGCTCCTGGCAGCGATGAGGCTAAAGCATTGGAAGCCGATGGTTATACACAAGTCAATTGGGGCGAAGATGTCATCTCTGAAGAAAATGGCATATTCGATCGCAACCTGCTCTCTGGTCTTGGAACAGCAGGCAATGCACCTCGCTATTATCATCCAATTCCATTTGAGACACTGACACAGTCAAAGGGAAAAGTAACCAATGGCTATGGTTTGCCACAAAAATAATTTTTGCATGTTATAGAGTAGTTTGTTAGTAGTTTACAAACTAAAGGACAAAGGAGTGCGTGAGCATTCCTTTGTTTAACCGAATAATTATTTTGCTTATGAGGATAAAATTACTTTTTTTGATGAGCGTCATCTTGCTGATGACACTAACAGTAGGTGCTAAGAAGGTGCACACGCTAGGCGATTCTACAATGGCACCTTACGATGAGAAAGCTACAGTAACACGTGGCTGGGGTATGTATTTCGGTCAGTTTCTGACCAATGGTTGGACCAGCATTAATTATGCCAAAGGAGGACGTGATTCACGCGGAGGTTATAACGAATTGTGGCAGACTGCCAAGAAGAATGTCGAGGCAGGCGACTACGTCATCATTACCTTCGGCCATAACGACGAGAAGATCAACGGCATGGACCGTGACGAGGTTTACCAATATTATATCGGTAAAGGAATGACCACAGAAGCTAATGCTCTCGATTCGCGTGGTACCACTCCTTCTGATACCTATAAGAAATGGTTGGGCAAAATAGTGGACGAGGTCATTGCCAAAGGTGCTACTCCCATTATCTGTTCACCCGTTTGTCGCAGCTATATGGAAGGCAACGGCAAAATCAACCGTGCCGGACGCCACGATTTAGGTGACAAGTTCTCAGTATTGACAGCCGACGGTATCAAAGAAAACCAGAAAGTGGGTGCCGACGACCACACCATGGACTACGCCTATCATTCACAAAAGCTGGCTGAGGAGAAAGGTATTGCCTTTATCGACCTGACCACAGCTACCAAGAACCTATATGAAAGTTATGGTACGCGCGCTAAGTGTGAAGCAACTTTGTTCGATGGACAAGGTTCTACCCACTTCAACACCACAGGTGCTTTGCTGGTGGCTCGTGAATGTGCCCGTCTGATGAAGGCGCAGAATATTCTGGCTGAAGATATCACACTGCCGACAGACCTGAGCGTGTCGCCTGCTGACGGTAATTTCGGTGAGGCCTATAAAGGTCAAACCCTGCAGAAGGAGTTTACATTGAATGGCTTCGGACTGTCTCCAGAATCTGGTTCTGTAAGCATCAGTGCCAGCGAAGGCATCCAGCTCTCGTTTGACAAAACAGAATGGACCAATACACTGACTGCAGAATATACTGGTTCAACACTGGTAAAGACCTTCTATGCCCAGCTGACGCTGACTCAGAATGGCGAGACAAAAGGCTTGATTACCATCAGCCAGGGCGAGAAGACTATCGAGATTCCCGTGTTGGCTACTGCCATCACACTGGATGGTGGTGCAGAGGTGAAAGCTTATTGGCGACTGGAGAAAGATGAGAATTGCGAGTTGACTGGTCCTGCCAACGTTATAGGTGAAAGTTTTCAGGGTATGTACATACAGCGCTACAGCAATCCCAATGCTGCCACTGTATGGCCCGAATGGACAGGTTATGATGCATCACGCAAGATGCAGCGTAACCTGCTGACGGGCGACGCATGGCCTGCTGACGAGATCGACGACAATCCTGAGCGCTATATTCAATGGGGTATCAAACCTTCTGCCGGTATGGATTTGAAGATTGACCTCATCTCGCTCTTTGCCTCTGGCTGCGGCGGTAATGGCATGTGCTGTCACATCTATTATTCTACAGACAACTTCGAAACCCGCACCACCATCTTCGAAATGAAGAAGATGCCTGCCAACAATCCGCAATATGTAGAGGCTAAGCCTGTGCTGACCGTTAAGGATGGTCAGGAGTTGCTCGTCCGCGTCTATCCTTGGTATAACGGTGCTGCAACAGGTAAGACAATCTGTCTCTCCGACCTTACCATACATGGTGTGGCTGTAGACAATACGACTGGCATTAGTTCTCAGTCAAAAGCTAACAGCCAAAAGCCCATTGCTTTTTATACCCTTGACGGTCGCAGTCACACGCAGATGCAGCGTGGCCTGAACATCGTCCGGATGCAGGATGGTTCTGTACGTAAGATGATTAATTAAAACATCATTCAATAACTACTAATTCAAAATTTATGTTCGTAAAAACTATTTTAACACGATGGTTAGTGTTGCTCTTCGCACTGCTGCCACTTACGGTAGCAGCGCAAGAGCGTACGCAACTTGCTAAATGGACCTTCGACACGGGGTACACCGTTGCCGAAGGAGTGTACACACCAAATGATGCCGCTTGGGCACAAGTGGGTTGGAATCAATTCAATCCCCTGCCGAAGATTCTGCCAAATAGCTGTGTAGGAACGGCATCCGACTACTATGTATCGGCAAAAGGTACAAGATTCTGGGGAATCTTAGAGAATTATGATGCGAAAGTCTTGCAACTCTATCAAGACCAGGATCCCAACAACATTACCGATTACACAGACGCTTCGCAACACAACCAGTATTTCGAGGTTAACTTCCCTACAAAAGGATATAAGAACATCGAATTGAACTTCGCCTTTACCTGCAACGACAACGTAGCCCGCGACCTTGAGGTGGTGGTCAGCACAGACGGAGGACAGACTTGGGCTGATGCTGGAGCGCAGACAGGTGCTGCCAACTGGTGGATCTACAGTGACAACAAAGTGTCGCTCTCTGCCAACAATAAAGATAAGGTTATTGTGCGTCTGATTGCTCAGAATGGGGCCACTTGTGTATGGCGCATGAATGAAATCAGCATTTCCGGTGAGAAGCAGGAAGAAGCTAAGCCCGTCGACGAGAAGGGAATGACGCTCTCATGGCCCTTAGGCAAGGGAACGGACGATGTCACTGGCGCTGTGGCAAGCGTTCAAGGACTGTTCAGTGTGGCTGAATTCGATCTTGGCAAACTGACGATATCAAGAATAGGTACTGCCGGCACATGCGTGCAGACACTTTACAAGCCATCGAACGATAATGGCGCAGTCAATGACGACGATGTGCTGACCTTTACACTGAAGCCCAAGAAGGGTCTGAAGTTTGCTCCCAAATCATTCAAGTTTGAGGCCAGCCGTTGGGGCACCAATGGTGGCAAATTCGACGTAGTAGCTATAGCCGGTGGTCAGGAGACAACGTTAGAAACAGGTGTGACTCCTGCTCGTAACAACGAGTTCTCAACTCATAGTTACGACCTCTCCGCACTGACGACCGATGAGAACGGATTGGTACTGAAAATCAAAATCTACAATCTTGCATCGGCCAAAGAGTATGGCTTTGCTAATGTAGTGGTCACTGGTGACATGACAGGAACACCTGAGGCTGTACCTACCTATACCATGAGTGTAAAACTCGGCATGGAGGGTGCGGGCAATGTTTCGTGCAATCCTGCTGGTGGTGAGTTCGACGAGGGTACACTACTCACAGTTAAAGCCACTGAGAACTTTGGCTATCACTTTGTCGCATGGACTGACAACGACGGCAAAGAGGTTTCCAAGGAAAATCCATATTCTTTCGAGATAAAGCAGAATACTGCTCTCATCGCCACCTATACGAAGAAATATGTCTATGCACTGAACCTGAAACTCGAGGGTGGTGCTAATGCTAATCTCGTGCAGTTTGTTCCTGAAGGTAATGTGATTGATGGTGTTCACCATTATGAAGAGGGAACCGATGTGAAATTGACAACACTGAACAACCGCGTCCTGACCTTTACACAATGGGAAGATAATACCACGAGTGTAGAGCGTGACGTGAAGATGGACGGTGAAAAGAATCTGACGGCTACGTTCTCTGCCGTCGACTATATCGTAGGCTGGGATTTATTCAATGCCGAGCCACGTCAGGATCGTGCTGCCGACTACAAGTCTGACTCTGAGAATGCTGGTGTGCTGCAGTTGATGAACAAAGACGGACAATCTAATGCTTGGCTGGGACAGTATCGCCAGAACCGATATGCCGCATTAGCATGGCGGGCTTGGACGGACAACAACTACTTCCAGATTTCATTCTCGTCAAAGGGTTATCAGAACTTGAAACTGTCTGCTGCCGTAGGCGACGACTACTGGGCTCATCAGACCATCTATGCGCAGTATAGTACAGACGGCACGTCGTTCACTACCTTCGGCACTTATACGTTGCCCGAGCGCGGATGGACAGAGGTAGAATTTGACTTGCCCGCCGAAGCCAACGACCAGCAGCGCGTATGGATTCGCTGGATGCCCGACTACAATTCTCCTACCGTGGGTGTTGAGAATGACAACGATGGCACGATGGTGACAGACATCTTTGTGTTGGCAGAGTCAAAGGGCGGTACCGACGAGACCGCTACATTGGTTTCTTCTACTCCAGTCAATAATGCCACAAGCGTTAGTGCCAGTGGTAGCGTCATCCTGACCTTTGATAACAAGGTAAAGGCCGGCACAGGCACTGCTACACTCAATGGCGAACAAATCAGTCCTATCATCTCTGGTAAAACAGCTGTTTTCAAGTACATGGGGCTGAAGTATGGCACAAGCTATACCTTCTCCATGCCCGAGGGTGTATTGGTAAGCCGTAGCGGAAAAGCCGTTGCTGCCACTCAAATAGCCTTTACTACTATGGAGCGTCAGCAGCCCGAGGCTAAGCTCTATGATGCAGTAGTTGCTAAAGATGGAACGGGCGACTATCAGACCGTTCAGGCTGCTGTCGATGCAGCCCCAGAGGGACGCACCAAACCTTGGCTTATCTTCATCAAGAACGGAGAGTATAAGGAGCATGTGGACATTCCAGCCAAGAAGCCTTATCTGCACTTCATCGGACAGAACCGCGATAAGACCGTCATCCTTGACGATAAGCTCTGCGGTGGCGAAAATGCCCTGCACGTCAGCGTAGGTGCTACCGTCGTAGTAAATGCCAACAACATCTTCTTCGAGAATCTGACACTCGAAAACAGCTATGGTCACGAGAAGCAGGCTGGTCCTCAGGCACTGGCTCTGAACACCCAAGGCGACCGTATCGCTTTGAACGGCGTGGCCCTGCTCTCTTATCAGGATACTTGGATTACCACCAGCAACCAGAAGAATCGTCACTACATCAAGAATTCGATTATCGAGGGTGCCGTCGACTTTATCTACAATGGTGGCGACGTCTATCTGGATGGCGATACCATCGAAATCAACCGTCCGTCGGGTGGCTATATCGTAGCACCTTGGCATACAGCCGACACCAAGTGGGGCTATGTCTTCCAGAACAATGTGATTCGTGCCCGCAAGGGTGTCGATGTAACCGACATATGGCTCGGTCGTCCTTGGCATGGTGAGCCCAAGACCGTCTATATCAACACACAAAGCTTCGTCAACATTCCTGCCAAGGGTTGGTATAACACCATGGGTGGACTGCCCGTACTGTGGGCTGAATATAACACCATGGATAAGGATGGCAACCCCGTAGATCTCTCACAGCGTGAGACCTATTACTATTATTGGGCTGACGATGCCAAGACTCAGAAGGTGGAGACCTTCAACGTGAAGAATACGTTGACTGCTGAGGAGGCTGCCCAGTATACGCTGAAGAATGTCATGGGTGGCAATGACGGATGGCAACCCGACTTACTGTGCGAGGCTTGCGACGCACCTGTGGTCAAAGGTGAAGGATCGAAACTCACTTGGGAGGCTGTACCCTATGCCATCTGCTACGTCATCACCAAGAATGGCGAGGTGGCAGGCTTTACCAAAGAGACTTCTTTCGATGGCTATACCACCGCAGATAAATGGCAGGTACAGGCCGTCAACGAGAATGGTGGCCTTAGTGCTTATGGTACGGCAAATGCTGTTACAGGCATCAGCCATCTCGACAATCAGAAAGAAATCTCAGTGATAGCTATCTATACCCTTGACGGAAAACAAGTCAAAGAGCCTCAACGCGGACTGAACATCATTCGCATGAGTGATGGGAGTTGTAGAAAGGTCATGATGAGATAAAGAAATCTATCGGAATCGCCCTAACATCACACCATAATGTTGGGGCGATTTTTTGTATTCTTACCATTTATTCGTATCTTTGCAAACAAAACGATACGAATTATGGATGCAAAACGGATTTTGGATTATCTGAAACGGCTGATGGC
>CADCPZ010000146.1 GCA_902803475.1 uncultured Prevotellaceae bacterium | reverse complement strand
CATACAGACTTCCTCACACTTATGCTCCTGAAGCCAGGCAGCCAATCGCCGTAAATCCTTTGGAAACGATGAAAAGCGAGCTTCAAAGTACTCAGTTCGGAAGTTTGCATCAGTAATCCCGATACAGGCAAAGATCCAGGTTTTGTGGACATCCAGTCCACAACAGTTAAACTTAATGATTTTGAACATGGCGTCCCTCCTGCGAAAGATTGTAGGCCCAGCAGGGACTGGCTGTCCGGCGAAATCGAGTCAACTTCGGAAGAGATAAGTTCACGGGCTACGGTTTTGCGCCAAGCATTGATGCCTTTAGGACAACCGACACCATATAGCTATGCGGGGTTTGCCGCTATACAGCCCCGCCAATCACCTCCTCGGGTTCTGTAGTATGCTGAAACCTACAGAAGAAGTATAGCAAACTACTATGTGACGCGAAACAGCTCCCGGTTTCATGACCGCATCGGTGCCTTTCGCAGAAAGACGGAACATAGCTATGATAAGGATAATTCTAACGGATATTCGCTACTTACTTAAAAAGCAATGGCTCATTTTCATCGTGCTTGTTTTAAGTATCGCTTGCTCGTTTCTCGTCTTCTCAATGATGACAGGCGTAATCAATTATGAGATAAGTGCGGCAAAAAAGGCAAGTGCTTTTCACACATTCTCAATCGACCTTAGTCAACATGAGGTTGAGCATCTTTCATTAACTATAGGTGAGTTGACAAAAGATGCCCGACTAAAGACCATTATTCTTATCAAGACATCGAAAGAGGCACCGCTAATAGCTGGATGGAAAGGCAAAAACGATGACAGATGGTTTGTGTTAGATGAAGGCGAATTTATTGATGCGTTTAGCGAGAGTGATGTAGCCGTTGTTTCGCAGTCGCTATATCCCGGAGTTGCGTTTGTGGCGGGAGATCATCAGGTAGATGTATATGGAAATTCTGTTCCAATTATTGGTGTCGGGATAATTCCATCAAATGCAATTCTGTTTACGCGTGTAACAGAATTGTACAACAAATACTATGTATCGAACGACTCGCTATGGCATGCACATGATAATGAGGATAACGGAGAAGAGGATTCTATCAGTCTGGCTAATGAGACGGTTATCATACCAATGAATCTGTTCCTGCGTTATGGACTTGATACAGATATTATCCGCTTGGAGTACAGCATCTCAGAAAACGCTGAAGTAAGCCAAATCAACGAGCACTTAAGCTCAGTTTTTCCTACCGCGACCATATACAAACCAACATTGCCAGAAACCGAGTATTCGCGGGACATGGTCATAACAATAATTCGGACCTTTGCAATAATTATTTTTGCATATATCAATATAATATCCTTGTTTATCTATTGGTTAATACGTCAAAAGCGGACACATTCTCTCTATATGCTCTGCGGAGCTCGCAAGTGCCAAATCGTCAATGTCATTGCCGTGGAATGGGCAATACTATCAGTCGTAGGTTATGGAGTGTTTTTAATAGTCCAAACACTACTACTTCCGCTGGCAGTTACCATGTCAATTGAGTTGGTGACAGATATCCGGGTACATGCAGCGTTTTTTGCAATACTGTATGTGGTATCAATGGTCATGATGGCATGTCAGATCAAAAAGAATACGAAGATACATACGGAGGTGATCTGAAGTGAAGATGGCACATCTATTATATAAACAGTATACGCGGCATTTCATCAAAGAAGCATTTTTGATGGTTTTTGCATTCTTTATCATCCTTATGCTTCTGTATGCTGTTTCGCCATTATTCTATACTATATCTTTGAATCAATCCATCAAAGCCACTTTACCAGCTAATACAGTCTATTTTACTCCATATGACAGAATGTGCAATGTACTAACAGGTTTTTATGGTACTGAGGAGGATCGCGCGGAATTGATTGACACGCTCTCAAGAGAGGTTAACGCGAGTGGCACAATCGGTGTTGGACGAGTTCTCTTGTTCGAAAACATCCAGCCAGAGTACACAAACAGCATGGTGAAATACATCGGATACAATGATGAACTTATAAAGAATATACACATTCCTCTGGAAGAAGGCGAGTGGCTCTCTGCTACCCCGCAAACTCAGCATGTACCTATCATTATAGGAGGTTCATTCAGAGATCAAAACCATCTCCAAGTTGGGGATGTGATAGATTTAAATCTCGATCTCTATTCAAATGATGCTTACAGTTGCGTTATTGTTGGGGTACTCAATAATGATGATTTCTATCTCGATTTAGCCTATGGAGGTACTGCTCCTGACACGAACTCTGTAGGCGTTATTTACCAGTGGATCTATAACAATCTGGTTGAAGCCACAGACGCGCTAGTGATTTTTCCAAGCGAACGTTGTAAAGAAATCTCAGATAGGGACTATTCACCTGCAAGACTCCTATTCTATCCTGACGATTGGAATCGACAGTCTGTTGGGGATCGTCTGCAAGCATTGAGTCAGTATGGGCACTACGCTTCATTGCCCCAGCTTGAATCAAATGATTATCAAAGAGTATTATATGCAAACAGGGAGCATGTTGTAACTGCAATATCACTCTTCATCTTCAGTCTACTTAGTTTGGGTGGCTATACAATTTTGAATCTAATCAATGGAAGACGCACGATGGAGATTTACCATATGTGTGGAATGACGAAAATACGAGGCGCGTTTATTCAAATCGCATCGACTTCCTTGCTCATAATCATTCCGGCGATACTCGCGCTACTATCGTTTCCGTCTTTGCTTGAGACATATGCCATGCTTTCGTGGCCCGCATATACAACATTTGCTGTTGTATTAGTACTACTCTTAATCCCGCCAATCCTCTGTAGTTTGACAATCAATCTTCATTTATCGAATATGATAGACAAGGAGTGAACTATATGTTAATAGAAATGGTTGGGGTTTCCAAAGCATATAATCCTGAAAAGCAAAATGAAGTTAACGCACTACGTGATGTCAGCCTAAGTGTAGAAAAAGGAACGCTGGTCGCTATCATTGGCCCATCTGGTTCGGGGAAATCGACCCTTCTGAAGATCATTGGTTGTTTGGACAAGGCTACAACCGGGAAATGTATCGTGGACGGTATTGACGTAGGGATGGCATCAGATAGACAACTTGCTCATATGCGGAATGCAAAAATCGGCTTCGTACTACAAGAGTTCGGACTAATAGAGGATCGGACAATTCTTGAGAATATATATGTGCCGCTCCTCTTCTCAAGAAGGTCTATCAAGTCGCAGCAGACCAAAGCTACCGCAATCTTGAAACATTTGGGAATCGCAGGTATCAAAAAGAAACCAGTTTCCCAGTTATCCGGTGGACAAAAACAAAGAGTAGCCATCGCTCGTGCATTGATTTCAGACCCTGACATCATACTGGCTGATGAACCAACAGGGGCACTGGATACAGGAACATCTGGTGATGTAATGAGCCTCTTTGAGGAGCTCAACACACTTGGGAAAACGATAATCATCGTTACACACAATCCAGAGATAGCGGAACGATGCCACAAAATCTACACCCTTGTTGATGGTGTTATCCGATAAATATTTTAGAATAAAGCAGCACACATTACTTATGAAGGAGGAGAGTCTTATGAAGAAAGCAATGAATCTGATTATGGTCGTTGTCATCCTGGCATCAATGGCAATCCCGATTGTTGCCGGAGCGACTGCATCCAACCCCTACCGTCATAAGGATGCATGGTTTCAGTCTTACTCGCAGGGCTGTGCTGCCATCTATCGTTGCTCTTGCAATCCTGTCAACAACTATCTCTCTGCTTCTGCAAAAGTGCAGTACAATGCAAACGGCACCTACAAGTGGACTTCTACTACAACTAGCAGTGGTTCCAATGTGGAGCAGAGAGCCTTTGTTGTTACGGCACCGAATGGATACTATGCCAATGCGGTATCAGCATCCTTCATCGCAAGTTGCAGCGGTGGTGCGAGGCAGTATCCTACGGACAGTGCAACCCGCTGACGCTAATTTCCAACGAATGGTGCCCTTTACCTGTAAGCAAGGTCTGTCATGTAAGGCCATCGTGAAATATTGGTCTGATTGATAGATAGTACGATGTAGTGTGCTGTTTTAGATACGAGAAGTTCGTGTATGGAACTCATGCACGGACTTCTCTTTGTGTTGATTATGCAAAGGAAAAGAGCGTGATTTTGCGTATAGATCGCATCAATTACTGCTGACAATGAAATGTCATTTCCATCCTCTGGTGGTGACCAGCCGCTTTTTAGAAGGTAATCCATTGTCATTTTTACAAGAGCAGCAGCGGTTTCAGGCGATATGGATTGCAGCAGTTCCTGATTGATTTCGTATTCGGTATCGTTCTGTTTGGAATGGTAACGGTCGTTGTAGAAGCACTGCTTCGAGCAATAGACTTGTTTCGCAGGACGAGGTTCAAACAATGTCCCGCAGACTATACAGACATTATATTTTGCTCTTCATCGCGGTGGCTCTCATACCATCCAGTGCTACAGGCGTCAGAGCAAAACAGCTTTGATGTTTTGAGTTCTGAATGACAAAACATACATGTCCGAATAAGCCGAGGAGCCGGTATGCCATGTCTGGAACAGTGAGACTTGATGGTGTTTATGGAAATGCCGGTTTCTTGGGCTATGGCTGACAGCTCTTTGCCTTCGCGCCGGAGCCGTTCGACCGTTGCGATCTCTGCTTTGTTCATTTCTCCAACAGCCTCCTGCATTCAGGGCGAAAGATGCTTTTATCGCTGAAACCGTATTTCTTGACCAGCGCCTTGTCCATGCGACGGTAATCGGCAGGGCTGATCAGTTCCTGCTCAAGCCATTTCCTCAGATAGTGAACGGAAAGCAGGTAATGGCTCAGTCGTGTATAAGCGTCATGACGCTCTTTTGCCGTTAAGTGGTGGATAGTGCGGAGTTCCTCACCGCCCATGAGCACGGTCGGTTTCTTCTTTCTGGGCACACGACCACCTCCTTCAGGTGGCGATCTTAGCTCTGAAAGGCGCTGAAGTCAAATCACTTTCTGTAAAAGGTACGGGTGCAAAAGGGTGCACTCTGAAACGGAGAGCGTTTCAGAGTGCACCTGTGGCAGATTGTATCAATATCAATCTGTTGTGCCATAAAAGAACGCTAATCTTGATACAAAGGTTAGCGTTTTTTCATGTCTTAAAAAGCCTTGTCCCATAAGGCTTTTCGCACTCTGCCGGGTGCAAACGCATCTTGCCCCTCCATCGTTGTTGGGTGCAGGATGCGTTTTTCTTTGCGTTTTTCAGCTTTTCAGGATTTTCCGGCTGCTGGCTGGGTGCAAGATAAATCGGCAACAGCCTTCTGCCGTTTTTTTTCTGCACCCAAGCCCTCTACCGTTTTATTTTGACCGGCTGCTGGGTGCAAGATAAAACGGTAGCCTTGATTGCCGTTTTACTTTGCTATCACTGGATATCCCACACAACAGTAACCGTATCTTCGAAGTGATAGTCCTACTGTCTTCATTTGATGTCGATTCGTCAGGTAGAGATGGCTCACTAAATCCGAACAGCAAATATACCGGATGGAATTGGGTTTTAGTCAGATCCGATAAGCGAACATGGGAGCATGTCGATCATGGCTATTGATACATGTTCCAGTTTGTATGATTAGTGGAATTGATGGTATTGAATCAGGTGCATGGCAAACGCTTCTCTGGTTAGGTTGTGAGAGAATACTAACCAGGAATATGCTAAGGAAAGCAGCCTAAGTGGCTTCAATCCGGATGACATATGCAGCCACTTTTTCATAATTGACGTTTCATTCCTCGTATTATATCATCGTAGTATTTATGAATCCCTCTCCAGGGATATGCTACACTGCTGGGGATGCTGTGGATTGGTTTGTCATT
>CADCPZ010000145.1 GCA_902803475.1 uncultured Prevotellaceae bacterium | reverse complement strand
TACATGACCGGTCCCGCCGAGTTTGTCTTCGACGGGGAAATCGAATGCCCCTAAGTCAGGGGGCGAAAGGGGGCTGAACAGGCGCAGCCCCCTCCGAATAGTAGTAATTAAAACGGTCTGATAAACGCTTGTTCAGACCCCCACCCCCCTAACTTAGGGGGCACGAAATATGGCATTAGTTAATATTCATTTTCTGAATCTTCAGAACAATTATTTGTTCGCTGACATCGCCAAAAAGGTAAATGCATTCAAAGTGATGCATCCCAAAGCTGATGTAATCTCACTCGGCATAGGCGATGTAACACAACCGCTGGCTCCTGCCGTTGTCGTGGCGATGCACAAAGCAGCCGACGAGCTGGCAACCGCTGAGCATTTTCGAGGCTATGGTCCGGAACAAGGTTATGATTTCTTGCGCGAAGCGATTCTAAAGAACGACTTCCTGCCGCGTGGTATCCATCTCGACATTGACGAGATCTTCATCAACGATGGGGCAAAGTCTGATACTGGCAACTTTCAGGAACTGCTTCATTGGGACAACTTCATCGGCGTGACAGATCCCATCTATCCCGTATATATCGATTCGAATGTGATGATTGGGCGTTGTGGTACCTATCGCGACGGACGTTGGACGAATGTGCGCTACCTGCCCACCACAGCAGAAAACGGTTTTATACCTGAAGTTCCTAAAGGGCGTCCCGTCGATGTCATCTACCTGTGCTATCCTAATAACCCAACAGGTACGGTTATCACCAAACAGGAATTGCGCAAGTGGGTAAACTATGCGTTGAAGAACGACGCGCTCATCCTCTATGATGCAGCCTATCAAGCTTACATCCGCAATCCGGAGATACCACGATCTATTTATGAGATTCGCGGTGCCCGCAAGTGCGCTGTTGAGTTCCATTCGTTTTCGAAGACTGCCGGTTTTACAGGTGTACGTTGTGGCTATACGGTTGTGCCGAAAGACGTGAGCGTATCAACCTTCGAAGGTGAGCGCATCCCACTGAACCAGTTGTGGTTGCGTCGTCAGTGTACGAAATTCAACGGCACCAGCTACATATCGCAACGTGCAGCCGAAGCCATATACACCCCGGAGGGTAAACAACAGATCAAGGCAACGATCGACTATTATATGGACAATGCCCAACGGATGCTGAACCGCCTGCGTGGGCTTGGCTACGAATGCTATGGTGGTGAGAATGCGCCATACATTTGGATGCGCACACCAGATAGTGTTGGAAGCTGGCAGTTCTTTGAAGCCCTGCTTTATGGTGCCAACGTTGTCTGTACACCAGGCGTCGGCTTTGGTCCCAGCGGTGAGGGATATGTCCGCTTTACAGCATTCAACAGTCATGAGCATACAGAAGAAGCGCTCAATCGTATTGAAGCGTGGTCAAAGAAATAACACAAAATAAATTGGAAAACAAAGTGCCAAACATTAAAATGTAATTGAATTATGGAAGCATTAAGATTTCAAGTTGTCGGTGAGGCTTTCAAGAAGAAGCCCCTCGAAGTAAAAGCACCAGCAGAGAGACCTTGTAAGTATTTTGGGAAAAAGGTCTTCAATCATGAAAAAATGTATAAGTACCTGTCGAAAGATGTGTACGAGAAAATGATTGACGTGATGAATAATGGTGCACAGCTCGACCGCACTGTAGCCGATGCGGTGGCAGAAGGCATGAAACAGTGGGCCATTGAGGAAGGTGTAACACACTATACACACTGGTTCCAACCGTTGACGGAAGGTACTGCTGAGAAGCATGACTCATTTATCGAGCACGACGGCAAGGGCGGTATGGTAGAAGAGTTCACAGGCAAGTTGCTCGTGCAGCAGGAGCCAGACGCCAGCTCGTTCCCTTCTGGTGGTATCCGTTCTACCTTCGAAGCACGTGGCTATTCGGCTTGGGATCCCACGTCACCCGTCTTTATTATTGATGACACACTGTGTATTCCCACCGTGTTTATCAGTTACAGCGGTGAAGCACTCGACTACAAGGCTCCATTGCTGCGCGCGCTGCATGCTGTCAACATTGCAGCAACAGACGTATGCCATTATTTCGATCCAACAGTGAAGAAAGTTAAGTCGAATCTCGGATGGGAACAGGAGTACTTCCTCGTTGATGAGGGTCTTTATGCCGCCCGGCCAGACCTATTGCTGACAGGGCGTACGCTAATGGGACACGATTCTGCTAAGAACCAACAGATGGATGACCACTATTTCGGCTCGATTCCTGAGCGTGTGGCAGCCTTTATGCGCGATTTGGAAATCCAGGCGCTGGAGTTGGGCGTGCCCTGTAAGACACGCCATAACGAGGTAGCTCCCAACCAGTTTGAGTTGGCTCCAATCTTCGAAGAGACCAATCTGGCCGTCGATCACAACATGATGCTGATGTCATTGATGAAAAGAGTGGCTCGCAAACACGGGTTCCGCGTACTACTCCACGAAAAGCCTTTTGCCGGCATCAACGGTTCTGGCAAACACAACAACTGGAGTCTTTCTACTGATAACGGAATCCTGTTGCATGCTCCTGGCAAGACCCCAGAACAAAACCTGCGCTTCGCTACGTTCATCGTAGAAACGCTGATGGGTGTCTATCGTCACAACGGTCTGCTTAAAGCCTCTATCATGAGTGCTACCAATGCACACCGTCTGGGTGCCAATGAGGCTCCTCCTGCTATCGTATCAAGTTTCTTGGGTAAACAGGTAAGCGAGCTGCTCGACCACATCGAAAAAGCAGACAAGGATGACATCCTCGCCATGACAGGGAAACAGGGTTTGAAGATGGATATTCCTGAGATTCCTGAATTGTTCATCGATAATACCGACCGTAACCGCACATCTCCTTTCGCCTTCACAGGAAACCGTTTCGAGTTCCGTGCTGTCGGTTCAGAAGCTAACTGTGCCAGTGCGATGATTGCACTCAACAGTGCTGTTGCCGAGGCGCTGGTTAGTTTCAAGAAGCGTGTGGATGCCCGCATTCCTGAATTCGAGAAGAAGTTGGCAGGTACTGATCACAATGCCAAGTTCCACGCAATCATTGATGTGCTGCGCGAAGATATCAAGACCTGCAAACCTATCCGTTTCGATGGCAACGGCTACTCTGACGAATGGGTGGTTGAAGCAGAGAAGCGCGGTTTGGACGTTGAAAAGTCATGTCCGAAGATTTTCGAACGTTACCTCGACAAAGAGAGTATTGACATGTTCGAGAGTCTGGGCGTGATGACCAAGAAGGAGTTGGAGGCCCGTAATGAGGTAAAATGGGAAACCTACACCAAGAAAATTCAGATTGAAGCTCGCGTGTTGGGCGACATCTCGATGAATCATATCATACCCGTTGCCACTCGTTACCAGAGTGCGTTGCTGAAAAATGTGCAGGATATGGCAAACTTATTCCCTGCCGACAAAGCTGGGAAACTCAGTGCACGCAATATGAAACTCATTGAGGAAATTGCTGAGCGCACCACTGCTATTGAAAAGGGTGTTGAAGAACTCGTCAATGCTCGTAAAGAGGCCAACAAAATTGATAACGAGCATGACAAAGCAGTTGCCTATCATGACCTTGTTGAACCGAAGCTCGACAGTATCCGTTATGAAATTGACAAACTGGAACTCATCGTTGACGACAGCCTGTGGCCGCTACCAAAATATCGTGAACTGTTGTTCATCAGATAATTTGAGAACCCTTTTCGCAACGTCAAGATTCCGTTTAAAAAGGGTTTCTCAAATGTTTGAAGTTTGCACTCAAGCCCGGACGTGAGTCCATGTTTTGAGTAGGACTCGAAACCGTGATCGTTTCGAGTCCTTTTCTTTTTTGTCATCTTCCAGCTCTGAGGTTCTGGCGATGGGTCCATCCTTGGGTGCCATTGGCTAAGGTGATGTAGTACCAGTCACCGCTGCGGTCGGCAATATAGCAGATTTCACCATCTTCACGCGTGGCAATGATGGCTGAAGACTCAGTGGGATAGGCACGGATGTTGCAATGACCGATAAATTCATAGTAGTTGGCAGTAGAAAGGGTTGACGACTGCGTAGCAGTTTTATCCGTCAATTTCTGCACATTAGCCCGTTCGTAAGAGTTGAACATCCGCTCTACCTGATCTGTTGAGGTGTAACGACCTGAATACCAGCTGAATTGTCTGAAATAGTTACTCAACTGACTGTCTTTGAACACATATCCGTGACGGGCATAGATATAGTTGCGCAACAGGCGTTTGTCGTTGGCGCTAAGTTCATCGACCTCACTCGTTGACAGGTTGCGCTGATCGACGACTTCCTGTAGCTGCTCCAGCCGGTCTTTGGGGGCATCCTTCTGAATGGTTGCCGTCTGCTCGGTCTTGGCAGGCGTGACTGTTTTTTTCTTGTCGGAGTTTTTAAACAGGAACACCGCCAGGAAGATGATGGCGATAATCAACAGGAACGTGATGATAACCAGCAGCATGGTGTTATTACCTTTCTTTTGGGGGAAGGGTTGTGGCACATACGGCTGCTGCTGTGGCTGTTGGATTTTAACCGTCTGATCGGTGTAATTGACTTGCGCTCCACACCTTGGACAGATGCGTGCATTTGGTGCGAGAAGATTTCCGCAACGACTACATGTGATACTCATAATATTTTATTCTTAATACTTAATTTTTGCTCTTGCTCCTTGACCCTTGCTCTTGCTCCTTGCTCCTTGACCCTACATACCGTATAGACATACCGATTGTGACAGGTTATTTGGAATGAGATGTCCTGTCCTTTGCCTTGCGCCGCTCCGTGCTGACAGCAGCTAAGGCTTCTGTCAGATTCAGCTGTTGAGGATGGGAATCAATATAGACCATTTTTATTTTACCATTTTATCGAGAAGATGCGGGGTGATATGTTAACCGATATCCAGCCCCAGCGCAGCCAGCCGTCATCAGCAAGAGGCTGAGAAGCACGATCCCGTTCCTTTTGTTCAGTTTTTGAATTGTGATGTTTGTCATGATGATGATTGTTTAATTAATACTTCCATTCTCAGTACGTTTTTGCCGTCGATGCGCTCATAGTTGATGGTATCCGTCAGTTCACGCATCATCATGATACCCAATTTTCCGATTGGTCTTTCCTCTACTGTCAGCGTCGTGTCGGGCTTTACCGCCAATGTGGGATCAAAGGCTATTCCACTATCGCTAACGATAAACCTCAGTCGTTTATCGTCGCCCATCATTTCGATATCTACCTCACCCTGTTCTGTCTTGGGGTAGGCATAGTTGATGACGTTGACCACTGCCTCTTCCAGTGCAAGAAGTGTTTTATAAGAGGTGGCGCTATCGACTTCCAGGCCTGCCATCGTCTCCTTGACGAACTGGGTGAGTCTGATCACCTCATTGATGTCATTTTTCAGCGTCAGCCGTTCATGCACCTTATATTCCTCCTTGACAGGAACATATTTTATGGCGAGCATTGTCAAATCGTCACTCTGTTCAGCATCTTCTACAAACTGCTGCACTTTGTCTGTCATCGCCTGCAACAGACGCTGAACCCCTTGGGTTCCTTGCTTCCTTTTAGCTTTTTGAACCTCTTGAATTTCTTGTATCACCCGCTCTCTTTCGAACATCTGATATTGATTGTTCATGGCTTCGGTCAGGCCATCGGTAAAGAGGAAGAGTGTAGTATCTCTGCTGATTGTACAATCCTGTCCCTGGTAGTCGTATTTTGGCATAACGTCCACTGGCAAGTTCGGATTCACGGGTAAGTCCCAAACCTCATTTTCCCCTATGATAATCGGGGCTTCATGTCCGGCATTACAATAGCGCAGTCGTCCTGTGGGCAGATCCAAAACGCCCACAAAAAGCGTTACGAAGTAGTTCATACCGTTCTTGCCATTTCCCATATCGTTGATGGTCTGTATGATGCGGGCCGGTTTGTTTTCACGTGCCGCCGATGCACGGAACAGTGTGCGTGTCACAGCCATCACCAGTGCAGCGGGCACCCCTTTTCCACTGACGTCTCCGATACAGAAGAACAATTTGCCGTCGCGCACGAAATAGTCGTACAGGTCGCCTCCTACTTCCTTTGCCGGCAACAGTTTCCCTGCCACCATGATATCCTGACATTCCTGAGGGATATCGCTTTCCTGCGGCAACATTGTCATCTGTATGTCAGTAGCGATGCGCAGTTCACTGGAAATACGGTCCTGTTCGTTTCTCACCTTGTTCAGTCGTCGTTCGTTTCTGATATATCGGAGAATGATAAATCCCAGTATCGCCATTGCTGCCAGCATTACACACGACACGACGACCGTCATCGTGTACATGTCTCTGAATACTTCTTCGTCATAGCATACCAACACCACTTTCCAATTGGTGCCACCCTCCACGTTTCTGTAGAAGATGGTACCTTTTTTATGTAATTGATTGTCGTGGAAGCGAATAATTTCACATACTCTAGAACTCTCTCTTCGTTCAACGGTGCTGTCGTTGACTAAGTTCACAATCTGCGCAATGTCGTGTTTCTGGGAAACCTCCTTCGACGGTTGCGAAATGAGCTTTCCGTCTTCTGTCATCAGCAGACAATACGATGATGGATACAAGAGCTTGGTGTTCAGCGTATCGTCCAACAGGCTCAAGGTGATGTCAAGAGCTACCGCACCTATGAAATGCCGTCCGATGATTAACGGTTCCACCAGTGTTGTCACCAGTGTGTCGCCGTCAATCTTGTCGATATAGGGGGCCGTCCAAATTGTCGTCCGCTTTTCGTCAACGGTTTTATAGAAATCAGCCTTCGTGTAGTCGTGGTCTTCACCTGCCACCTGTTTTACAGCAATCTTACCGTTATGTCTTCTGGCGTAAGGTTCGAAGAGTTGTCCTTTTTGGGGGTAATAGTTTGGTACAAATGCAATTCCTGCTCCAATGGCATTAGGGTGCATTTGCAGAATTTTCCGCACCGATTCAAACATCGAGTCTGGTTCTTGGAGGTTGTGTTGTATCTCCAGCATGTGCGTCTTCAACGTCTTCTCACTGGTGTTCATAACATCCTGAATAATCACGCCCTTGAGCATCAGGTATCGTTCAGCGTCCCCCTCCAAGTCATTCGTCAGGTCTTGCCTGATATAGAGGTACTGCCCCAACGATATCAGTTCGATGAGCAATGCTGCTATGATGATGATGGTCACATTGGCATGTGCCTTGATGGGCTGCTGTATTTTTTTCAGGATATGGGGCATTAGTTGTCGTTACGGTTATTATTCTTGCAAAAGTAATGAAATCTGATGAAAACACAAAAAATCTTGAAAAAAAATGCATTTTTGTGTATTTTTCGTTCACTTAATCGTATTTTGAGACGTTGTCGCGAAAGTACTTACGCTCAGGAAAACAAATTAAAACAAGTTTTATTTGGTTTTCCGCTCACTTAATCGTACCTTTGCAGCCGTTTTGTCAAAAATACCAATTTGAAACAACGAATACAATATAGTATAAGCGAACAACGTTATCATTATAAGACGTAAGTCTTAAACTGATTCAACAACTTAGAAATGCCTATGACATTAGAAATACTTTTGATTATCATTGCTTTTCTTGCGAGTGTCGGTAGTGGAGTTATTTTGATTCCACTTATACTGGACTTCTGCAAAAGAAAAGGTCTTTATGATATCCCTAATGCCAGAAAGCTACATAAGAATGCCATTCCCCGATTAGGCGGAATCAGTTTCATCCCTTCCATGTTGTTGGCTTTCTTTATTGCTATCACGCTGTTCGATGGATTGTCTAATAAACAGCATATCATTATTAGCACTTGGTCGATCGCTTTTTTTATCAGTTTGGTTCTTATCTATATCGTCGGAGTCATCGATGACCTGATAGGACTGACCGCAAAAGTAAAATTTCCCGTACAGATAGCTGCTGCCATGCTACTTCCATTAGCAGGATTGCGCATTAACGATTTCTATGGGCTATTCGGGATTCATGAAATTCCTTTTGTCATCAGCATACTGATTACCATTTTTGCCGTTGTATATATAACAAATGCCATCAACCTGATTGACGGCATCGACGGATTATGCTCAGGGCTGTCGTTTTTGGCACTTGGAGGATTTCTGTTTTGCTTCACGAATGAAAAATTATACGTGTACAGCATTCTCATCGCAGGATTGATGGGTGTGTTGCTGGCATACTTCTACTATAATTATTTTGGAGATGTTGAGAAAAACCGAAAAATATTCATGGGCGATTCGGGCAGTCTTTCTTTAGGGTTTATCCTTGCTTTCCTCAGTGTGAAGTTTGCCATGAATAATCCGCAAGTCATGCCTTTCCGCATTGATGCATTATTTCTGCCCGTCACCCTGCTCATCATACCCGTCTTCGACGTCACCAGAATGATTCTTGTCCGTTCGAAGCATCACAAACCGTTATTTCTGGCTGACAAAAACCATATCCATCACAAACTGATTCGTGCCGGTATGTCTCAGCATCAGGCTCTATGGACAATTATCGCATTGGCATTAGGATTTTTCATCGTTAACGACACCTTGATGTTGTTTTTAGACATTACCTATATCCTCATCATAGACATTTTCTTATATATTGCTTTCCACTATGTAGTTAATCATTATTTACGCCGGCAAGGAAAGCCTGTCTTTGCAGAAAACACACCTCAATGAAACGACTGACCGACATCATACTTTCCATTATCTGTCTTATTGTTTTCTCACCACTGATTCTGATATGCTATATTGCGGTAAAATGGGAAGACAGAGGTGATGCCATCTACAAACAGGAACGTATAGGCAAGGGAGGAAAACCATTTTATATCTATAAGTTCCGCAGCATGAAGATGGATGCAGAACAGAATGGAGAAGAACTGCTACAGGCTGAGAACGACCCCAGATTGACAAAAACAGGGAAGTTCCTACGCGAACACCATTTAGACGAATTGCCGCAGTTGTGGAATGTGTTCAAGGGAGACATGGCGTTCGTTGGCCCGCGTCCAGAACGTAAATACTATATCGACCAGATAATAAAACATGACCCACGTTATGTGTATCTGTACCAAATTCGTCCTGGTGTAACCTCATACGCTACCTTATATAATGGCTACACAGATACGATGGAAAAGATGCTGAGGCGTCTTGAACTGGACTTATATTATTTAGAGCACCGCAGCTGGTGGTTTGATGCCAAAGTGCTCATCAAAACATTCCTCGGCATTACCTTCGGAAAAAAATTCTAATCCCCTCCTTACTCCTTCTCTCCTTACTCCTTCTCTCCTTCCCTTTTTCTCACTTCCACCCCATTCTTCGACGGATGGCATAATAGGACTGGCGGGATGAGAAGCCCGATTCAAGGGCAATCTCTTCCTGACTCGCTAAGTGATGTTCCTTGCGATAGCTAAAATTTCTTGAAATAGAGTTTCAGCATATCGGAACGGAGGATCATCTTGCTGCTGCTTAGAGCCTCAACCGTAAACGATTCTTCGAGCTTGTTGATGCCGTAGGGCTGTAAGACGGAAACATCGGTAATCTGCTCGTCACCAATGTCACGATTGTTATAACGGGCATCATACAAGGACAGGGTACCATTTTCGTGGTTGTAGCGGAACATGACAAACTCTCCCTTATCCACATCACGGGCTTCAAGGATGGCTCCCTGCACCGACCAGAAGACAGAGACTTTCGACATATCACAATGTCCGCTGGTGGCAAGGGTGTCGATACCTGTCAGGTGCCAGTAGCCACCTAAGTCTCCACTGTCGTCGTGGTGTAAGGAACAGGCTGTCAGGGAAAAAATGACTGACAGAATGAGGAGGGGATATTTACAATTATTCATATTATACAATTTGACTATTTCACAATTTGACTAGCTCCCTCCCTTTGGGAGGGGAAGGGGTGGGGTCAGAATATTCCTGTTTTCGCTATGGTCAGCTGGAAACCGTAGTTGGTACCGCCCAGGATGGAACCAAAGTCCATTGCGTAGCCGGCACGGATGCTGGTGCCGTCGAGCCATTTCTTATCGCTGATAAATTGATAGTTGCCTTCCAAGAGGAAACTGAAGTTATGGTGCTTGTCCATATAGGGCTGCATATAGGTGCCGAGACCCTCCTGCCACGTTGCCAACAGCTTATAGCCGAAGGATTCTGAGGGTTGTCCGTCGATACCGAGGTGGAATCCCATAAAACGGTTGTCCTTGACTTCGATGGTACCGTCAGTATTATAAATAGGTGAACGATAGAGCGGATTGCCCATCACCTGTCCCCAGTGCTGCCAACCGGTGTAGATATAGTGGTTGTAGAAGTTATCCATACCGCAGATATGACTGTCAGGACGGCCTGGTGAATGGTCGTGATAGATGGGACCGCTCTGGTACTTGGTATATAGATACTCAAACAAGATGGTGTTCAGCCAACTGTCGTATTTCTTATGATACTCCATACCCAGCATCCAGTCGTGGAAGCCGTAGAGGAAGTAGCTGTGGCTCTCTTTCACATCCCAGTTCTCGCCGGTCCCATAACCGTCGTAGTCGAGTTGCAGCATCGACGAGTGGTCTTCGAAGAACTTGTCGGCATAGACGCTGAACCGCCAGTCTTCGGCATCGTAGTTGATGCGTGCCAGCCAAGAGCCTATGTGGTTTCCTTCGGCATTCTGGTAGTAGGTGCCCTCCTCAATCTTTTCAGCACCGCCAGGGACGAAGGCCTTGAAAAAGTCTTTCAAGCTGGTGCCGCCCTTAACAGGCATCAGGGTGCCGTGTTCGGCGTAGTAACCCGAATCATAGATGTATCCTGTGCCGCCAAACGTACAGGCCATCTCCAAGCCTAACTCCAGCGACCAGGGGAAATAGCGCTCCTCGTTGCCAATCTTCAGATAGCCAGCTTTGCTGTGGAAGAGCACATCGTCGGCATATTTGTTTTGACAGGCCGTAAACTCATGCTGCCAGTTGTCATCAGTCATCTTTCCATAGGCGATGTGACCTTTAAGTTTCAGCCACCCCTTGGTGCCGGGAATCGACCAGTAGTCGTTGAGTGCCAGACGCACCTGCGGCACTGGTCGTGCATTCTTGCCCAAAGTCTGTGCACCGCTACTCAAATTATTGTTTTTCAGTTCCATCGGGATTTCCTTGGCACCAATGAGCAAGGAACCATGCAGCCAACGTCCTTCCACGTAGGCCTGCTGGACGATAAACTTACTGGTGTAGTTGACAGGCACTGCAAGGTCGAGTCCGTAGCCCAGTCCCCATTTGCGGTCCTCGTCGGCTTCCAACGGACGGATGACGCTCGCACGGAAATAGCCGTTGTTCTTCTCCAGCGAACTGAGACCGTATTTATTGGCATTGAGCCACAGGGGAGTTTTTCCATTCGAGAAACTTCCTTGCATCTCCACCTTATATTCTACCTGTTCGAACGGCTTCATCGGAGACTTCGCATCCCCCTCGTCGTACTGCGCCATACTTACCGTAGCACAGAGGAATGCGGCTCCCATCAGTATGATTCTTTTCATGCTATACACGTACATTTTATATAATAACGTTCCTCCTCTCCCTTTATTGCATTTGGTCGTTTGGGTGTTTGGTCGTTTGGGAGATTGGTCGTTTGGGAGATTGGTCGTTTGGTCGTTTGGGAGATTGGTCGTTTGGTCGTTTGGTCGTTTAGGGATTTTACTCCCTGCTCCTTGCCCCTCGCTCCTTGCTCCTTGCCCCTTGCTCCTTGCCCCTTGCTCCTTGCCCCTTGCTCCTTGCCCCTTGCTCCTTGCCCCTTGCTCCTTGCTCCTTGCTCCTTGCCCCATCTTTTAGGGAAATTCCCCCATCGTTTAGGGAAATTCCTTTGCAAAGGTATTTTTTTCTTCGCAATTTTGCAACGTGAAAAGGTAATAATTGAATTTTAACCATCAAATACATACGATTATGAAGAAGTTTATATTTGCCCTGACAGCACTGTTCATGATGACAGTATCGGCCAATGCCATGAGCTACGAGCAGGCACGTAAGCAAGCCTTGTTCCTTACGGACAAGATGGCATACGAGCTGAACCTCACAGAGGATCAGTACGAGGCCGCCTACGAGATAAACCTCGACTATCTGATGAGTGTCAACTCTTACGACGATCTGTATGGAACCTACTGGACGCACCGTAACCTTGACCTCAGTTATATTCTGCTCGACTGGCAGTATGCGGCCTATTGCGCAGCCAGCTACTTCTATCGCCCACTCTACTGGGAGGCAGGCTACTGGCATTTCGGCATCTATGCCCGCTATCCGTATCGCGACTACTATTATTTCGGTCGCCCACACTTCTACTATAGCTACTATGGTGGTCACAGCTGGCACCACAACGGCGGTCGCTCCTGGTATCATGGCCGTAGCTGGGGACCGCCTCCAGGTCGCCCCAGAGACCATCATGTAGGCATGAGAGACGGTCACGGTCGTGGTCATTACAATCACGGTTTTGACAAGAATACGCACAACCACGACTATCGTGGACGCGGATACGGCAGCATGTCTTCACGCGGAAACACCAGTTTCGGACATGGTGGACATGGTGACAACAACCGCCCAAGCAAACCGAATGATAACGGCAACCGTAATGGCAACCATAACGATACCTATAGCTATGGTGGTAGCAACAATCGCGGAAGTAGCTCTTTCGGTAACGGCAACCACAATGGCAGCTCACAAGGAAGCAGAGGTTTCGGCAACGGTTCTGTAAACCGCGAAAGTTCTACCCGTACAACCGTAACCAGAGGTAACACGTCAGGCAGCAGCTCTTCGTTCGGCAATCGTGGCAGCTCTGTTGGCAGCAGCTCAACACCCTCTCGCTCCTTCACGCCAGACAACAGATCACGCTCAAGCAGCAGCAGTACCTATCGTGGCGGCAGCACCACACGTTCCTATGGAGGTTCATACGGCAGCGGTAGCAGCTCACGTTCCTATAGCAGCGGTAGCAGCACACGCTCAAGCGGTAGCAGCTCCTTTGGCGGAGGCAGCCGTTCAAGCGGTAGCTCCTTTGGAGGTGGCAGCCGTTCAAGCGGTGGTAGCTTCAGCGGTGGCAGTCACGGTGGTGGCGGCAGAAGCGGTGGCTTCGGTGGACGACGCTAACGAAGTATTAACACGCGGACTTCGGCATTCATCATGCGAGCCACTTCATTCATCGGTTTATCGAAATATACACTCTGAATGGCTTTGTTGATGATGCCGTGTCCGACAGCCAATACTTTCTGTTCAGGATAACTCTCTCTTATAAAGTTCAAAAAACACTGGGCGCGCTTTTTCAATGCGTCCAGTGTTTCTATATCATCTGGCCACACCTCATCTTTCAAGTCTGGAATATACCTGCCCGTAAAACTACCCCAGTCGCGTTCGCGCAGCAAGGGAGTCGTAACAAACGGCTTATCCGTACCCCCGCACCCTCGTACTTCCGTTCCCTTGCACCCCATGATGATGCGGCAAGTCTCAACAGACCGGTTCAGGTCGCTCGACACATAGACATCTATTCCCTCATCGGCAAGTTTCTCGTGCAGTTCCTCAGCCTGTCGGATGCCCGTTTCGTTGAGTTTCCCCTGCGTCTGTCCCTGCATAATCTGCCGTTGGTTGTCAATGGTCTCCCCGTGCCTGACTAAATAAAGTGTCGTCATGATTGTTTGTCTTTCTTATTTTTGTGGCAAAGATAATAGTAAAAAACTTAAAAAAGTTGCTGAAAGCGAAAGTTTTTTATACATTTGCACAGATTTACGTAAAACGGAAAAAACAACTATCTTATGAAAGTCGTTCAAAGCTCCATCCTTCGTGCAGTAATCGCCGTTGTTGTCGGCGTTCTGCTTATCAAGTATCGTGAAACGATGATGACGTGGCTCATCTGCTGCATCGGTATCATGTTCTTTATGTCGGGATTGATTTCCTGCGTCGTATATTATGTGGAAAACAAACGCATCAAGAATGCCACACCGATGTTTGATGCGGAGGGAAATGAAATCATCCAACGAAAACCGTTCTTCCCCATCGTAGGATTGGGGAGCATGATTTTAGGTTTGTTCCTGGCACTCATGCCCAACACCTTCATCACCTATGCGGTATATCTGTTGGGAGTCATCCTCATCTTAGGAGCCATCAATCAATTGTTCAGTCTTGCCCGCGCACGCCAATATAGTTATGTACCTATATTATATTGGATGTTCCCGTGCTTGACTTTTATCATCGCTATTTGGATCATGTGCGATCCGATGGATGTTGCCAGTCTTCCTCTTCTCGCTACTGGCTGCTGCTTCATTTTCTACGGTGTGATAGAAGCTGTCAACGCCTTCTATATCCATCGGATAAGGCAACGCTACACACAGGAGTCTCAGTCGTCCCTAACTCCTTCTGCTGAGATTGAGGATGCGGAGATAGTGGAGGAGTAAGACCCACCCAACCCCTCCCTGTTTAGGGAGGGGAGTGATTGGTATTCCTATTGGAGAAAATAAAAATGCATCGCTCTATAAAACGATGCATTTTTTATGGGTTTAAGGTAGGCTCCTCATTCACTTCAACGAAGCCGGTACCAGTCCTTCGATATACTTACAAAGGATGGCGATACCGCGTTTGTTCTCACCGCCCTGTGGAATAATCAAGTCGGCATAGCGCTTGGTAGGCTCAATAAACTGTTCGTGCATGGGTTTCAGCACGCTCAGGTAACGTTCTACCACCATTGACACCGTTCGTCCTCGGTCTATCGTATCGCGCTGGATATTACGTATTAGGCGCTCATCGGGATCAGTATCGACGAATATCTTCAAGTCCATCAGGTTGCGAAGTTTCTTGTCGATCAGCGTCATGATGCCCTCAATGATAATCACCGGTTTCGGTTCAACATGGATGGTTTCGGGCATACGGTTGCACTGTATATAAGAATAGGTGGGCTGTTCGATGGCCCTACCCTCTCGCAGGTCATTGAGTTGCTTGTTCAACAGTTTCCAGTCGAAGGCGTCAGGATGGTCGAAATTGATGTTATGGCGCTCTTCGTCGGTCATGTGTGTGGTGTCGTTGTAATAGGAATCCAACGGCACAACGGCCACATAATGCGGGGGCAGCGCCTCTACAATTTTCTGTACAACGGTGGTCTTTCCGGAACCCGTTCCGCCGGCGATGCCGATAATGGTTACTTTGTTTTTCATTGCTGTTGTTCTTTAGCCAGATAAACAACTACGGGTAGGTGGTCGCTATAACCGTCGAGCCATACGCCGCCGGCATGTGTACGCTTGGTGTTGCCCTTAAACTTGCCTTCTGTCTGGAACAGGTAGTCGCGACGGAACACTTCGTGCTTCCAGAACTTCAATGTGGTGAAGTCTTTTACACCTTTCTTATTCAACAGGTTCGGTGTCATGACAATCTGGTCGAACAGGTTCCACTTACCTTGATACTGCAAGGTACCAGTCTTTTTCTTCACCAACACATTATAATAAGGATTATACATGTTGTCGGGACCCGTCTGGTCAATCTCCGGCTTACAGCCAAGACCTTCTACCATACTCTTGTTGATAGGGTCGTCATTCATATCACCCATGACAAATACTTTTACATTAGGATCGTCGCGTAACAGGGAGTCCTTGACAACTTTCACCTGACGGCCTGCACACTCGCGATAGTATGAACCTGCGAAACGGCTGGGCCAGTGACAGACGATGACTGATACATGTTCATTGGCTAACGTACCGCTTACGGTAAGGAATCCACGGGTAGCACGGTTGCTGTCCTGCGGCAGTTCATATACATAAGGTACGAGTTTCGCGTCACGGATGGAGAACAAAGCCGGATTGTAGAGCAAAGCGCAGTCAACACCACGACGGTCGGGACCTTCTATATGGCAGAACTGGATGTTGCGTGCCTTCAGTTCAGGCTGGTTACAGAGGTCGGTCAGCGCATGGGCATTCTCCACCTCACTGACACCAATGAATGCACAACCAACGTTCGGCAGCACATCGGTACCCATCTCTGAGAGCACTTTTGCCATATTATGCAACTTGTGTGTGTACTTCAGTTCGTTCCAGTGGTTGGCGCCATCGGGCAGATACTGGTAATCGTTCTTTCCCTCATCATGTGTTATATCAAAGAGGTTCTCAAGGTTGTAGAAGCCAACACCATACACAGAAAACTTTTTCTGGGCATTAGCCGTGATGCAGGTAAGCATCAGCAAAAGGACTAAAAATAGATGTTTTTTCATGATTTAAATTTTTAATGATGCTGCAAATATAGCGGTTTATCGTCAAAGATGCAAACTTTTTTGAGAAAAGTATCATTTTAAGTAAAAAAAAACAGGAAACATTCGTTTATTCAAAAAATAATTCGTTCCTTTGCAGCAAATAATCTAATATTAACCTAAAAAAAGACTTTATGCAAACAAAGCTGAAATTAGCTGTGATAGCCCTCTGCTGCCCAATGTTTGTTTTTGCGCAGACACCGGAGACAGAGGCGCAAAAAGCCGCACAAACGACAGACGAGTCGGCCTTCACATTTACCGAATCGCAGTTGGGCGAGGACGATAACGTTGCTCAGGAAGTGACGATTCTCGGCTCCAACAACAATGCTTATGCTAGCAATGTGGGTTATCGGTGGAGTCCAGTACGCTTCAAGTACAGGGCCTTCGGCTCCAGGTACAGCGAGGTGTACATCAACGGCAACCCCGCCAATGACGCTGAGCGTGGAGAATTCCGCTACTCTTTTATTGGTGGTTTGAACAACCAGACCCGCACCATGGAAAGCGCGTTGCCATTCGAGGACAATAGCTTCGGCATGTCCGCAATGGCTGGTTCAAACAATTACAACTTCCGCCCAAGTTCGATGGCTGCCGGCCACCGTATTTCTCTCGCAGGCGGAAACCGTAACTATACCTTGCGCGCGATGTATGGCTACAACTCCGGCCTGAACAACAAGGGCTGGGCGTGGTCAGTAGGTTTGACCTATCGTTGGGCAAATACTGAGACCGCTTACGTAGAAGGAACCTTCTACAATGCCCTCTCCTATTTCCTCGGCGTTGAGAAGGTCATCGGCAACCACAACCTCTCGTTCGTTACTTGGGGTAACCCGACAGAACGTGGCGGACAGGCTGCTTCTACCGATGAGATGTACTGGATTGCCAACGACCGCTATTACAATCCCGCATGGGGTTACCAGAACGGTAAGAAGCGTAATTCACGTATCATCAAAGACTTCGAACCTACCGGTTTGTTCACATGGGATTGGAAAATCGACGACAAGACCCAGTTGACAACCTCTTTGCTGGGCAAGTACACCATGTACAGCAGCTCACGTCTGAGCTACAACGGTGGTACCAACCCGTCACCTGACTACTACAGCATGATGCCGAGTTACAACTTCAATGTTTGGGACCCGACCGATGCTGCTAACCGTACACAGGCTAACCTCGATGCTTGGCAGGCTTCCTATGACTACCTGAACGCTTCGAAGGCCAACCGTCAGATCAACTGGGATCGCCTGTACTTCGCCAACCAGTCGGCTTCCGCTCAGGGAGCTGAAGCGATGTACTTCCAGCAGGCTTACCACGATGACCAGCTGGCATTCAGCCTGGCATCAACCATCAAGCGCCAGCTGACCCAGAACTCCAAGATTGTCGGAGGTTTCGTATTGTCTGCCAACAAGGGTATGCACTATCAGACACTGGAAGACATGCTGGGTGCAACCTACATGACCAACACCAACACTTATCTGGTAGGTACCGTTTTGGAAACAGACCCCAGGGCACAGTACGACTTGAATACTGTTGACCCCATTACCGGAAAGGCTAAAGAAGTAAAGGTAGGCGACCGCTTCGCTTACGACTACAATGTACTGGTGAACAAAGCACAAGGTTGGGCTACCTATTCTGAGAACCTTGGCCCGTTGCACTACGCACTCTCTGGTCGCTTAGGCTATAAGTCACTGCAGCGCGACGGTAAGATGCGCAACGGTTTGGATCCTGAAAACTCTTATGGTAAGGGCAGAAAGGCTGAGTTCGTTGACGGTGGCTTCAAGTTCGGTTCTTCACTGAACCTCGGCGGCGGCCATACCGTTAGCTTGGGTATCGGCTACGAGAAGAAAGCACCCGACGCACGTGTTGCCTTCGCTTCTCCACAGATCAACAACGACTTTGCACACGGTCTGAAGTCAGAAGACATCTTCAGCACGGAAATCGGTTACCAGCTGAACACCACTTGGGTTCACGCAAACATCAACCTGTTCTACAGCTACATGAAGAACGTAACCGAGTACAGCATGTACTACGACGACGTAGAGAACTCCTTCACCTACGCTTCCATCACAGGTATCAACAAGCGTCACTACGGAGCTGAAGCTGGTGTCAACGTAAAGGTGACCGACAACTTCGACGTGAAGATGCTGGGTACCATCAGCGATGCTGAATACATCAACGATGCCGACATCGTCTATATGCGTTCACAGGACGGTATCTACAAGCAGGATGTAGTCCTCACGGAAGGTATCCACGAAGGATGCACCCCGATGACCGCAGCAAGCGTTGACCTCTCATACCACGCAAAAGGTTGGTTCATCGATCTGATTGGCAACTACTATGACAAAATCTATCTGTACTACTCACCCGTGACACGCTATCGTTCCAACAACATCATCGCAACAGATGAGCACGGCAACGACATTCTGAACCGCTACAAGCAGGCAAAGGGTCACGGTGGATTCATGGTAGACGCCAGCATTGGCAAGAGCATCTACGTAGGTAAAGGCTCCCTGTCTATCAACCTGATGCTGACCAACATCCTGAACAACCGCAACCTCGTAACCGGTGGTATGGAACAGAACCGTCAGGACCGTAAATCTGCTACAGACGAAGATATGCGCGCATACAAGTTCCGCTACAACCCGAAGAAATTCTATGCAAACGGTATCAACGGTATGCTCAACATCACTTATAAATTCTAAAGGAGAAGTCAATATGAAAAGCTTAAAATATATTTTCATGGCTGCTGCAGTGAGTCTCTCATTGGCAAGCTGTATGAATGGCGACGACGGTCTTTTCAATGATGATTGGAAACCGATAGAAAGCACGGATGCTCCTTATGGCAACAACACCATCACGGAAGACAACGTCATCACCCTTGCCCAGCTGAAAGCTATTCCAGCATACGCTGCAGCCATCAAAGACGGCAAATATGCCCAAATTGAAGACGATATTAAATTAAAGGTACGCGTAGTCGGCAACGACATCGCTGGCAATATCTACAAGCAGATATTCGTACAGGATGAAACCGGTGCTATCATCATCGGTATCAACAAATCCGGTCTCTCCGGCTACATGGCTGAAGGTCAGGAAATGCTCATTGCCCTGAAAGACCTCTATATCGGTGGCTACGGTGGTGCTCCACAGCTTGGTACTCCCTACAACGGCGGTATCGGCCGTATGGCAGAGAGCATCTGGATGACGCACTTCAAACTCATCGGCAAGCCCGATGCAACACAGATTAAGCCTATCGGCATCACGAAGGAAACAGACTTGAAAGACGACATGATCGGTAAACTCGTCGTATTCAAGAACGTGACCTTTAAAAATGCCGATGGTATCCAGACGCTGATTAGCGGTTCTCCGGCAAACGGTAACTACTACCACAAGGAACTCGACAACTTCACCAAGGATGTGGTTGTACGTACCAGCAGCTATGCTGACTTTGGAGCTACCGTCCTGCCATTCAAGGATGGACAGAAGCTTCCCGTCAACCTCATCGGTGTGCTCAGCAAGTACAAGGACACGTGGCAGCTGATGATTCGTAAGGGTGCCGACATCACCTTCGATCCCGTTGACAGCGACGATCCAAGTGGCAGCGACGTAGATCCTTCTGGCGATGGTACAAAGGAGAATCCATTCAACGTTGCTGGCGCAATCGTTAAGTGTCAGGAAAACGGCAAGGAGACTCCTACTGAGAATTCTCCCAAATACTATGTAAAAGGTATTGTTGCTGAGGACGCTGATGTAAACGTTGAGTACAACAACATCACATTCAAGATGGTTGATGTTGAAGGCGGTGATGTGTTCACTGTTTTCAGGATAGAACCTTGGCCAGGTATGGCTGGTGTCAAGAAGGGTGACGAGGTTGTTATCTATGGTCCTATCTTCAACTACAAGGGCAACACGCCTGAAACAGGAACGGGTACTAAGATCGTTGAATACAATGGTACCAGTTACGATCCTTCAGGCGGTGGCACACCTTCAGGTGGAGCAACTGGCGATGGTACACTCAACAATCCGTACAATGTAGCTGCGGCCATCAATGCTGTGAAGGATTTCACCTGGACATCCAAAGATGTTTATGATAAGACGGGGCAGGTTTACGTAAAAGGTAAGATTTCCCGTATCGCCAGCAAGGGTACCTACACTGAAGGCGGTGATTACGGCAACGCTACCTTCTTCATTTCAGATGATGGCAACCAAGCAAACGAGTTCCAATGCTACCGCGTCCTCTATCTGAACAACACCAAGTACAATGAATATACTGGTGACAAGGTAGATATCAAGGTGGGTGACGTAGTCATCATCTGCGGTGAGTTGATGAACTACAAGGGCAACACACCTGAAACCGTATCAGGAAAGGCTTACCTCTACAAACTGAACTAATACGGGTTCAAATAATCATAAGTAAAAAACAATAAAAACAAAAAAATATAAGACTATGAAAAAGTTCTTTTATTCAGTGCTCGCAGTAGTTTTTGCAGCACTCACGTTCACAAGCTGTGACGACGTACCTATGCCATACGCCCAACCAGAGGTGAATGGTGGCGGTCAGACCTATGAGGGAGCTGAGGGTGACGGCACCTTAGATAATCCCTACAACGTAGCCGGCGCCCTCCAGTTCATCAGTACTTTGGAGCCAGGCGTAGAAACAGAGAACCAAGTGTTCATCCAGGGTGTCATCTCTTCTATCGAGGAAGAGTTTGGTAGCTTTGGTAATGCAACCTTCCACATTACCGACACACGTACAAACTACACCTTCTATGTTTATCGTACCTTGTTCCTGAACAACCAGAAATGGAAGTCAGGCAACACCCAGATTAAGATTGGTGACAATGTCATTGTTTGCGGTAATGTTGTAAACTTCAGGGGAACCACACCTGAAACTGTTGCCAACAAATCCTACGTTTACAAACTCAACGACGAAACCAGCACCGGCGGTGGTGGCGGCACACCTGGCCAACCTTCTGGCGACGGCACGCTCAACAATCCATACAATCCTACTGCAGCAAATCAGCTTGCAAGCGCTCTGACTTGGACCTCTAACACCGAATACCAGAAATCGGACGATGTATATGTAAAAGGTAAGATTTGCAAAATTGCCAACAATGGTACCTACAACGAGAGCGGCCTCAACGGCAACGCTACCTTCTTCATCTCTGAGGATGGTAAAGAAGAGTCTGAACAGTTCCAATGCTACCGCATTCTCTATCTGGGCAACAAGAAGTTTGCCAGCGGTGACACAGACATCAAGGTGGGCGACGATGTTGTCATCTACGGTAAGTTGATGAACTACAAGGGCAACACGCCTGAGACTGTTCAGAACGAAGCTTACCTCTACTCGCTCAACGGCACTACAGAAGGTGGTGGCGGTGGTGACCAGCCTGGCGGTGACACACCTGGTGGCGACACAGGTTCTAACACCACGAAGTCTGTCGAAGGAACTGTCGTTACGTTGACCGATCCGAACGCTACTGCAGGTGAAAGTGTTACTGTTGACTTCAATGAAATGGGATGGACGAATGAGCAAGCTGCTGAAACCATCAATTTGAATGATGGTACAGTCATCACCTTCCAAAAGGGTTCTGCTTCTAACCCACCGAAGTTCTACACAGCAACAAAGGGTGTTCGCTTCTATGCTACAAACGGATTCACGATCACAAGTTCTTCAAAAGCAATTGCAAAGGTTGTAATCAATTGCGATGAGTATAACGGAACCAAATATGTTGGAAACGAACAACTGTATGGAAATGTAAACGGCAACGTGTTCACTATTGTGAATGACTACACGCAATCTTCTGGCGGCGTACAGCTCCGCGCTAAAACCGTTACCATCTTCTACGTACAGTAAAATCTCTCCAAATCTTCAATATCGGGCTGCAATCGACATTCGGTTGCAGCCTGTTTTTTATGCTGTCAAAATAAAAATCCTCGCGTTTTCTTGGTAGAATCCAAAAAACTTCGTACCTTTGCAGCCCATTATGACGTATATTATTCAATAACATATAAATTTTAAACATTCAAATGAAAAAAGGTATTCATCCAGAAAACTATCGCCCCGTCGTGTTCAAAGACATGTCCAACGGCGATATGTTCCTTACAAAATCTACAGCAAAAACCAACGACACAGTAGAATTTGAAGGCGAAACTTACCCAGTGGTAAAAGTAGAAATCTCAAGCACCTCTCACCCGTTCTATACTGGTAAGAGCAAGCTCGTTGACACC
>CADCPZ010000144.1 GCA_902803475.1 uncultured Prevotellaceae bacterium | reverse complement strand
GAAGGTTTCGCTCGAGGTAAATGGCTTGCCCATGACGTGAGCGGCCGAGGGGGCATACTTCAGCATGGACACGTCGCTGAAGTTCTTCTTCGTCATGCCAGGGTCTGTGCGCAGTCCCTTGATACCGAACTCCGACAGTCCGAAGCCCTCAATCTCAGGGATGTCCACTGCCGCGTACAAGTCAAGCAGGTTGGCTGGCGAGCCATGAGCCTGGTTGCGTACCAATACACCGTGGCTGTGGGCCCAGTCCACCCACTGCAGCGTAAAGTTCTCGTAGAGCAGGTCTGAGAGCGTCTCGCGGTAATCGGCCAACACCTTATTGCCGTCGTCCACGTCACCCAACAGCTCCGGCAGGTGTTTCTGCAGGTCGTAGCCGCGACGCTTCTTAAATTCATCAAACAAACTGGGGGTCCAGTTGGCCTGATAGACCTCGTAGGAGTCATTGAAGAAGGTGTGTGGCCATGCTACGCCAGACTCTTTGAAAGCTTTGTCGAAGCGATCCAGATAGTGGCGTACGGCATCGCGGTCGAAGTGGTCGACGACCCATCCTTCACCACCTGGTGCAGCGCGCTTCACCTTCTGTTTGGTACGACCTATCTCTGTGGTATAAACGAGGGAACCGTCTACCATCGTTTTTGTGAATACCGCCTTGCAGGCAGCCTCCTCCAGTGGTACCTGCGGACCTCCAAAGGGCCATCCCGTACCACAGTTCATGTCGACCTCTATACCTTTCTTGGCAGCTATCTCCTCAACGTCCTTCAGGGCCTCCATCCAACTGGGAGACAGGAAAGGACGCTCGTTCTTCTCGTTACCCTGAACACCATAGAGCGGCGTAATCTCCACCGCACCAATACCAGCCTTGGCATATTCCGATAGGTTCCACTCCAGATTCTCACGGTCCACAGCAGAACCCAGCCACCACCAACGGGTGCCAGCCTTCGACTCCTGCCTAGAGAGCGGCCACGAATGGTCTATCGGGTCAACTTTTTTTTTTAGTTTGTAGTACTCACTCAATCCTAACAGGTAGCAGCCAGTACCATAGTCCTCGAAGTCAGGAATACTATTGAAGGTCACAGGCTGTCCTGCCGACGGGTCTTTGCCCGTTCCCTGGTTCCAACCGAGGAATCCGTTGTGATGCAAACAACTCTTCAGTGCTTGCCAAGCCTTATCGCATGCGGGTTCATATTCCTTCGCTTTGAGCAATCCTTGTTGGATGCCCCATGCCATACCATAGAGGAACAGTGCCGTACCTGTCATCTCTGGATCCGGATAATCCACGTCGGAAACAAGGCTTGCCCTCCAGAATCCATCGCTGTGCTGACATTTCAGCAGGGCTTCGCTCATCATGACGAAGTCTTTTTTCAGTTGCTTATAGTATTTGTCTTTGGGTGATAGTTCGTTCATACAGCGAACCAAGGCAGCATATACCCAGCCGTTGCCACGACTCCAGTAACAGTTCTTGCCGTCTTTCTCCTTATACGGAGGCACATAGTCCTTGTCGCGCCACCACAGTCCTTCCTTTACATTGAAGCAACCACCGCCACACTCGTTTCGGCTCCAGCTATACGACTGCATGGCATAGTCGGCATATTTCCTGTCGCCTGTCACCGCATACATCTTCATATATACTGGCATCGCCATCTGAATGGCATCAATCCACGTCCAGTAGTCCACCCGTTTGCTGTTCATCTGCTTCTGCAGGTTCACCTTGATGCTGTCCAATGAACCTTCTTTCGTCAGCAGATAGTACTCGATATAGGTCTGTTCGCAGCACTGATCGTCAGCATCCGTCGTCTTCGTACCATTGCGGGGTGTCCATTGGTGGAAGTCTGCCCACCGTTTCGTGTAGTCCAGATAACGTTGCTGTGGGTCAATACCATATAGTGCCATCAGTCCTTCATAATAGACGGCACGCGTCCAGAGACTACTTGGACGTATCTTCTTGACATTCGTCGGCTGTGTAGGATCAGCATACTTCGCCATGAAATAGTCGTTGGTCTTTTGTGCAGCTTTCAGCACTAGTTCCTGTGCTGATACAGAAAGTGTCAGCAGGCATAGCAGGCATGTAAAAAATGTCTTCTTCATCATGATTTATTTGTTTGTTTCTGCAAAAATAAAGGATTTTGTTCAAATCTCTGCATAAAAGACAAAAAAGTGAACTGAGATGCATTTTTTCTGGGAAGCGATGTGTCAGATGAGTTACGGAAAGAAATGAGCAGATGAAAGCAGCACTTACAGACTGACTGAAGAGTGTCAAGGTCCCTGCGTCGGATGCTGTAAGAGTGGCATGTATAGGTAACAGCATCACCGACAGCTGGTCATGCAGACTTATTCCCAGACAAACTGCATCCAAATCCTGAAGGAGAGAGAATTATTGCAGAAACCATCTTCGGATATTTGAAATAATTTGTGTATTTCCTTTTGTTTTCATATATTTGCAACGATGTTTTGACAGAAAGCGAAAAAACAAGTAATAAACGGACATAAAGATGAAACGACTGACAATTCTTTTGATGATAGCTGCCCTATGTGTAATCGGCATGGCGAAAGGGAAGAAACAGACACAATGGCCTGACGGGACTATCATGGATGCATGGTTCAGCGACACGACGAAGGTAGATGTAAAAACGCTGGGCAAGCAGTATGTCATTACCGACTACGGTGTGAAGGCGGGTAGTAGTGAGATACAGACAGCAGCTATCCAGCAAGTCATCGATAAGACTGCTTCGGCAGGTGGCGGCGTCATCGTCATTCCTGCCGGCACCTTTTATTCCGGTTCTCTTTTCTTCAAGCAAGGAACGCACCTGTGGATAGAAAAAGACGGAGTGCTGAAAGGTAGCAACCGTATTCGTGACTTCAAGATACTGGAGACGCGTATAGAAGGACAGACATGTCCCTATTTTACGGCATTGGTGAATGCCGATAGCTTGGACGGCTTTGTGATTGGCGGCGAAGGAACCATCGACGGCAACGGACAGGACTATTGGGAGGAATTCTGGATTCGTCGGCAGTGGAACCGAGAATGTACGAACAAAGATGCACAACGTCCGCGTCTGACCTATCTGTCGAACTGTAAAAATGTAACCATCCAGGATGTACGTCTGGTGAATAGTCCGTTCTGGACCAACCATGTGTATAAGAGCAACCATGTGCGCTACTTGGATTTGTATATCTATTCCGCTACGGAAGGCATCAAGGGTCCGAGTACCGATGCTATTGACATCGACGTATGCCATGATGTGCTCGTCAGGGGATGTTATATGAATGTCAACGACGATGCCGTTGTACTGAAAGGCGGTAAGGGAACATGGGCTGACAAGGATGAGAAGAACGGTCCTTGTTACAACATCCTTATTGAGAACTGTCAGTATGGAACCGTGCATGGCTGTCTGACGCTGGGTTCAGAATCGTTGCACGACTGGAATATCATCATCCGCAACTGTCATGTGAAGAATGCCAGCAATGTGTTATGGCTGAAGATGCGTCCTGACACACCACAGCATTATGAATATGTGACGGTGGAGAATTTCACGGGTCATTGCAAGAATTTCCTGTTGGTACGTCCTTGGACACAGTTCTTCAAACCAGAGCAGCGCGACGATATGCCTTTGTCACAGTGCAATAATATCGTGATGCGAGGTATCAAGATGGACTGTGATTATTTCTTCAACGTAACCGGTTCTGACAAGTATGCGTTGAAAGACTTTACCTTTGAGAATATTGATGTGCAGGATGCCGCCAAGACGCCTGCCTTTAGTGTCAATCCTATTGAGAACCTGATACTGAAGAATGTGCATATCAATGAGTGAACGTATGCACTTTGAAGTAAAAGCACCTATCCCTCATTTTCATCATGAGCACTCATGTTCTTGATAAACAGATTGACAAGATGCTTCGTAATAAATGTATTCCTGACGGCATGGCGTGCCCTACCAGCTAATGATTTCTTGTCGCCAGATGGTTTTGCCGCCTCTGCTTCTGCCACTTGCTGCTCGCGCTGGTCGATCTTAGCACGCATGCTCTCTGAAGCGTGGTTATAAAGGAACGTATAGCATGGCACAATACGAATTATTTCATAAACAGGCAAATTTACCTCAAGATTTTCGAGGGAGAATTTGCTGAATAGAAAGATAAACCGTACTTTTGCAGTATGATAAGGAAAGCAAACAAGGAAGACATTAGGGGCATGATAGCATTGCTGTATCAAGTGGATGCGGTCCATCATGGTATTCGTCCAGATTTGTTCAAATCGAATACACCCAAATACAACGAACAGGAACTTGAAACCATCATCAACGACAGCAGCAAACCCATCTTCGTTTACGAAGCAGAAAACCGTATTTTAGGTCATGCTTTCTGTCAGATTACAGAGGTGAAGGACAATCGGCTGCTACAGGACATCAAGACACTCTATATAGACGATATCTGTATAGACGAGACGGTGCGCGGCAAACACATTGGTACCGCTTTGTTTGAGTATGTCCGCGATTATGCCAAGTCTATCGGGTGTTATAACGTCACCCTTAACGTATGGGAAGGCAACGACTCTGCTTTAAGTTTCTACCGGAAGATGGGGATGCAGGTACAGAAAACCGGTATGGAAGTGATTATATAGCTATCTAAGCCAAGACATCCAGGAATTTTTCTACGAGGATGCCACGCTTTTTGTCTGCCAAATCGCGGTTCAGGTCAATCAGTTGATAGACCGTATCCATTGCCTTTCGCGTGCTGTGCTTCAGGGAGTCGCCATCCAACAGATGACCGATGAGTACAGCAGAGAACAGGTCACCGGTACCATGAAACTGACCGGGAATCTCTTCATACTCCAAATGGAAGTATTCACCATTGTAATGGTTGTAGCCAGCCACACTGTTCTGTCCGTTGATACGGCAACTGGTAATCAGCACCGACTTACTGCCAATCTGATGGAGTTTGTCGAGTAGTGATTTTGTTTCGTCCCAACTGAGTCCTTCCTGACTGAACGGGACATCCGCCAGATAGGATGCTTCCGTATAATTCGGAAAGGTAAGATCGGCTACAGACACCATCTCGCGCATCAGCAACACCTGCTTCTGGGTGATACCATTATATAAGTTGCCGCCATCACCCATGATGGGATCAACGAAGACGATGGTGCCATTGGCCGATTGCTCTTGACAGTAGCCAGCCACCAGTTTCGCCTGTTCCTCAGAGAACATCAGTCCTGTACAGATAGCATCGAAACGAAAACCCAACTCTTTCCATACAGGCAGTGTGCCGCGGATATAATCGGTGGTATCCAGGATGTTAAACTTTCCATAGTTCAACGTATTCGACACCAATGCCGTAGGCAGGTTAAATGTAGGATGCCCCAGATAGGACAACACGGGCAGCATTGCCCCCATGCCCACCTTGCTGTGTCCCACCATATCGTTGACGAGAAGTATCTGTTTCTTACCCATGTGAAATGATCAATGCAGTGTTCCTTGAGAACGAAGTTCGAAAAATACGTAATTTGGGTGCAAAGGTAGTAAATAATTCATAGTTCATCGTTCATCATTCATAAATATTTATATCTTTGCACCATAAAACCTTCATCAACATGAAAAAGTTCCTATCTTTTACCCTTGCTGGACTTTTCGGCTTAGTCAGCTATGCACAAAATATTGACCGAGAAACGGTTGTCGGACGACACCATCCACATATCACTACTGTTGACACATTGGCATCGCTCACTGTCGGCAACGGACATTTTGCCGCTACCGTTGATGCCACAGGGTTACAGACATTCCCAGAACACTATGCCAACGGCGTTCCACTCGGTACGATGAGCGACTGGGGATGGCACTCGTTCCCCAATCCGAACGGCTATCAGCCCGAAGAGACGCTGGAAGCCATTGACTTCGGACGCGGACACTTAGAACCATACGCCAACCAGTTCAAACAACCTGGTCGGCAACACGATGCGTCAGAATGGCTGCGCAAGAATCCACACCGCTTACACCTGGGCTGTCTGGGCTTCGACTTCACCCATCCTGCCCATCTCTCCAACATCTACCAGACGCTGAATCTATGGACCGGAAAAATTGCCAGCGAGTTTACATATCAGGAGAAGCACTATCACGTAGAGACCGTTTGCGATGCACAACACGACCGGATTGCTGCCCGCATCCAGGCAGAACAGCCGTTCCGCTTGGTTTTACGTCTGCCCTATCCTACTGGCGGACACAGCGATGATGCCTGCGACTGGTTGTCTGACGACCGCCACCATACCGACATCGTGGCAAAAGGCAGAAACTTCGTTACGCTCAGGCACACCTTAGACGACACCTCTTATGATATCCGTTTGTCGTGGACAGGCAAAGGAAACATCGAAATGTCGAAAACGAGCCGCAACCGTTTCATCCTGAACAGCAAAAGCAAACAAATGGAAGTGTCGTGCGAGTTTATCCAACAGTCCGTTTCCGGCCAAGAAGAAGCAGGAAACACTTCTTACACATCGGCAGAACAGGCGGCTGCCAACTATTGGCATCACTACTGGACGACAGGCGGAATCGTTGATTTCAGCCGTTGCACGGATCCTCGCGCTAAGGAGTTAGAGCGGCGCGTCGTCCTTTCACAATACCTGATGGGCGCACAGGAAGCTGGCAACACCCCACCACAGGAAACGGGACTGACCTATAACTCGTGGTTTGGGAAATTCCATCTGGAAATGGAATGGTGGCATCAGGCGCATTTCGCTCTGTGGGGACATCCCGAAATCCTTGACCACACGCTGGAATGGTACTTCCAAGCAGAACCGAAAGCCCGCGAGATTGCCCAACGGCAAGGATTCAAAGGTGTGCGATGGATGAAGATGACCGACCCCAGTGCTGCGGAAGCACCCTCAAAGGTAGGCAGTTTCCTCATCTGGCAGCAGCCGCACCTTATCTATTTGGCTGAACTGCTGCGAAGGGCGGGTGTTCCCAACACACAAACAAAGTATCTGCGATTGGTCGATGAAACCGCCGATTTCATGCAGTCGTTTGTTACTTTTGATGCCGACAACGACCGATATATCCTCAAAGGATGCATTCCCGCCCAAGAGACGCTGAAAGCCCATGAGGTGGTCAACCCTCCCTTTGAACTCAACTACTGGCTGTGGGCATTGCAGACAGCACAGAACTGGCATCAAGACCGCCGTTATCAGTCTGTCATCGACAAACTCTCCCCGTTGGCCTTCAATGCCGACTCCCTCTACCTCGCAGCAGCATCGGCTACCGATACCTATCGCGACATTCGTTTCACCAGCGACCACCCCGCCCTGTTAGGTGCTTACGGCATCTTACCCGACAGCCGCCTCATCGATAAAAAGGTGATGACCAAAACCCTTGACTGGATTTGGGACAACTGGAATTGGAACAAGACTTGGGGATGGGACTATCCGATGGTGGCGATGACAGCAGCAAGACTCCAACAACCGGAACGGGCTGTAGATGCCTTGCTGATGGACAAACGCACCAACACCTATCTGCCCAACGGACATAACTACCAGGACCAGCGGTTGCGCGTCTATATGCCTGGTAATGGCGGACTGCTGACTGCCGTTGCAATGATGTGTGCCGGATGGGACGGCAGCGAAGGAAAGAATCCTGGGTTCCCTGCCGACTGGGATGTGCGATGGGAAGGCTTGAGGGCGATGCCATAAAGAAGAGTGACGACTTTTTATTTGTCTGTCCGTCATTATGTAATAATGAACCGTTAAAAACAATCATAAATATCAGATCAATGAAACATCAAGAACTGAAATTAAAAGCCGAACAGTTGCGATTGCGACTGCTGCAACTGATCTATGAAGGAGGTACAGGACATACAGGTGGTGACCTTTCTGTACTGAATGTGCTCACGGTCTTGTACAACAAGATTCTGCATGTTGATCCGAAGAATCCGAAGATGGCCGACCGCGACCGCTTCGTGTTGAGCAAGGGTCACTGTGCTGAAGCCCTCTACTGCGTACTGAACGACAAAGGGTTTATTCCCGATGAGGAACTGAAGGCCTATGGTACCTACCACGCTCACTTAGGCGGACACCCCGATGTCACCATCCCTGGTGTGGAAATCAACAGTGGTGCACTCGGACACGGCCTGTCTGTTGGTGTCGGTATGGCGCTGGCAGCCAAGATGGACAACAAAGCATACCACACCTTCGTCGTCATGGGCGATGGTGAGCAGGCAGAAGGTTCCATCTATGAGGCTGCAATGGCAGGAAACAAGTATCATCTGGACAACCTCGTAGCTATCCTCGACCGGAATGGTCTGCAAATATCGGGTTCCACAGAAGATGTGATGCCGTTAGAGAATATCCGTGAGCGTTGGACAGCTTTCGGCTGGGACGTTATCGAGATGAACGGCGATGATGTTGACAACATCGTAGAAACGCTTGAGAACATTGATTTCACCAACAAGAAGCCGCATTTCATCATCTCGCATACCACCAAAGGACTCGGTGTGTCGTTTATGGAGAACGTGGCCAAATGGCATCATGGCGTACCGAAAGAAGAAGAATACCAACAGGCCATCAAGGATATCGAAGCAAGAATAGAAAGATGTAAATAGTAAAATCGTAAATTGTAAATCGTCCAATTGTAAATTTTAATCATGTTAACACCGAATAAAATCCCATGCCGCAAGAGTTTCACATCCACACTCTTGGAACTGGCACAACAAGATAAAGATATTATTGCTGTCACCTCCGATGCCAGCGGGTCTGCTACCCTCACCGATTTTGGAAAGGCACTGCCGGAACAGTTTGTTGAGGTAGGTATCGCCGAACAGGATGCCGTAGGTATCTCTGCCGGTCTTGCCTCCGCAGGAAAGAAACCGTTCATCTTCGGTCCTGCCTGCTTCTATGTGGCACGCGCCTTGGAACAGGTGAAGGTCGATATGGCCTATTCCCAGATGCCTGTCACCATCTGCGGTGTCAGCGGAGGTGTTGCCTACAGTCAGTTAGGTGCCACCCACCACAGTCTGCACGACATTGCTGTCTTGCGCACCTTCCCTGGAATAGAGGTCTATCTGCCTTGTGATGTACGTGAAACACGTAAACTCTGTATCGACCTTGCCCGTCATCCCCGTCCTGCTTATGTCCGTGTGGGTCGTAATGCGGTGCCCGATGTGTATGAGAACGATGATTTCGAGTTCATCCCAGGCAAAGCCAACACGGTTGTGGAAGGAACCGATATGACCATCATCGCAACGGGTGAGACGGTTGCCCACGCGGTAGAGGCAGCCCGTCAGTTGAAGGCAGAAGGATGCAGCATCCGTGTGATTGATATGCACACCCTGAAACCTTTCGACAAAGAGGCTGTCGTGAAGGCTGCACGCGAAACAGGTTGCATCCTGACGGTTGAGGAGCACAGTATCTTTGGCGGTCTGGGTGGTGCCGTTGCAGAGATTACCGCCCAGGAATGTCCCACGAAGATGCGCATCCTCGGCATCCCGAACGAGAATGTCATCCATGCGAGTCCGTTAGAGGTCTTCCACCACTACGGCATCGACTACGAAGGAATCATTGCGGCAGCAAAGGAGTTACTTAATTCTTAACTCTTCACTTATGAACTACACCATAGCTATCGACCAAAGTACATCGGCTACGAAAGCGCTGTTGTTTGACGAACAGAGCAAGCTTGTTGCCTCTGCATCGGTTGTACACCAGCAATACTATCCGCAACCCGGATGGGTGGAGCACGATGCTGAAGAAATCTACCAGAACACCGTCAAGGCCATCAACCAGGTTGTTGCCAACGCTCTACCAACTAATTCTCCCCTCCCTTTGGGAGGGGTTGGGGATGGGCTTCAATTCTCCCTCGCCATCACCAACCAGCGTGAGACGGTTGTCATCTGGAACCGCACAACAGGAAAACCCATCAGCAAGGCTGTTGTCTGGCAGTGTATGCGTGGTACCGATATCTGCAACCAGCTGAAAGCCGACGGCTATTCCCCGATGGTGAAGGAGAAGAGCGGACTGCTCATCGACCCGTATTTCGCCGGCAGTGGTGCCAAATGGCTGCTCGACAACATCCCTGGAGCACGCGAGGAGGCTGAAAAGGGCAACCTCTGTTTCGGTACCATCGACTCGTGGCTGATCTACAAACTCACCGAAGGACGTTGCCACCTGACCGATTACACCAATGCCTCGCGCACCCTGCTGTTCAATATCCACACCTTGGATTGGGACGATGACCTCTTGAAGATGCTCACCATTCCGCGCAGCATGATGCCGAAACCCCTTCCCTGTGATGCTGTCTTTGGCGAAACAACGGTGGAAGGACTGTTTGCACAACCCATTCAGATTGCCGGAGTGCTCGGCGACAGTCACGGTGCACTCGCCGGACAGATGTGCTATCAGACAGGATTCGGTAAAGCCACTTATGGCACAGGCTCCTCCGTGATGGTCAATATCGGTGAGAAAGCTGCTGAGGCCCCTGCCGGTCTCGTCACCTCTATCGGTTTCGCCGCCAACGGAAAGGTGTTCTATGCCTTCGAAGGAAACATCCACTGCACAGGAGCTACCATCCAATGGTTGAAAAACCAGTTGCGCCTTATCAATGATGCCAGCGAGATAGAAGCCATCGCCACATCCGTTGACGACAACGGCGGCGTGTATTTCGTACCAGCGTTCTCAGGACTGGGTGCCCCGTGGTGGAACGATCAGGTGAAAGCGGCCATCAGTGGACTCACCCTTGCCTCGACGAAGGCCCATGTGTGTCGTGCCACCTTGGAGAGTATCGCCTACCAGATTGCCGACCTCATCGGTGCGATGACCACCTCTGCCGGTATCCAGCTACAGGAAGTGCGTGTTGACGGCGGTCCAACAAAGAACCGTTTCCTCATGCAGTTCCAGGCCGACATGCTGCAGGTGCCTGTTGTACGCTCTGAGGTGGAAGACGCCTCAGCCTTCGGTGCCCTCATCATGAACGGCTTTGCCCTGGGCAAGTGGCACTCGTTTGAAGAGGCTGCAAAAGTATGGACGGCAGAAGCCCCCATTGTGCCGCAGAAAT
>CADCPZ010000143.1 GCA_902803475.1 uncultured Prevotellaceae bacterium | reverse complement strand
GATACGGGCCATGCAACTCATCTCTGAATACGAACCTCACAACCGCGGAGCCTATGGCGGTTGCATCGGTATCATCGGACTCGACGGTTCACTCAATCAAGCCATCACCATCCGCACATTCGTTTCACGCAACAACGAACTGTGGTTCCAGGCTGGTGGCGGCATCGTAGCCAAAAGCGATGTGGAATATGAACTTCAGGAAGTAAACAACAAACTGGGTGCATTGAAGAAGGCCATCGAAAAGGCTGCCGTCTTATAAAACCCATTAACCCCAATAGACCCATCAACTCCATCAAAACAATGAAAATAGTCATTATCGACAACTACGACTCATTCACATACAACCTGAGTCATTTAGTCAAGGAATTGGCTGCAGAGGTAACGGTTGTGCGCAACGACCGGTTTGATCTGCCCGATTTGGAACCATATAGCAAAATCATCCTCTCGCCTGGTCCTGGCATACCCTCTGAGGCGGGTAAACTACTCGATGTCATCCGCACCTATGCCGGTAAGAAACCCATTCTGGGCGTCTGTCTGGGTCATCAGGCCATCGGCGAGGTGTTTGGTGCCAAACTCGAAAATCTTTCAGATGTCTTCCACGGCGTATCTACACCTTGTCAGATCATTGCTGAAGATCCTATGTTCAGTGGGATTGACCGCAACATCACCATTGGACGCTACCACTCATGGGTCGTTTCTCGCGAAGGACTTCCTGAATGCTTGGAGATTACGGCTGTCAGCGATGAAAGGCTACGGGTAGGCGACGGAACGTCGGGAATGGGGCAGATCATGGCCCTACGCCATAAACGATGGAACATTCGCGGTATCCAATTCCATCCAGAGAGTGTGCTGACGCCCGATGGTAAGAAAATGATTCAAAATTGGATGTATCTTTAGGAGGCTATAAATATGAAAAAAACAATGAAAGGCTATCTCTTCCGCCTGTTAAACCACGAAGAGCTATCACGTGAGGTGATGAAAACCATTTTGATTGGTATTACTCAGAGTGAATATCCCAACGAACAGATTACGGCGCTGCTGACTTGTTTGCAGATGCGAGGTGTTACCGTAGAAGAACTCTTAGGTTTTCGCGATGGTATCTTGGAAACGGGCGTTCCCGCTATTCTCGATTGTGATCGTTATATCGATGTCGTAGGTACGGGTGGCGACCGCAAAAACACCTTTAACATCTCGACCACTGCCTGTTTCGTCATTGCCGGTGCGGGCTATAAAGTAGCCAAACACGGCAATTATGCTGCGACTTCTGTGAGTGGCGCATCGAATGTGATTGCCCATCACGGCATCCAGTTCACCGATGACATCGACCGTCTGAACCGTTCGCTCAACGAAGCTGGCATCGTCTATCTGCATGCCCAGCTCTTCGCCAAAGCCATGAAGTTCGTAGGACCGATCCGCAAGGCACTGCCCTTCCCGACTATCTTCAATCTCTTAGGTCCTATTGTCAACCCCTCACGACCCAGATGTCAGCTGTTAGGTGTCGCCAACCTCGACCAGATGCGTCTCTATCATGCCGTTTATCAGAAATTAGGCATTGACTATGGCATCGTCAACTCCATCGACGGCTACGACGAGATCTCGCTGACGGGCGATTTCAAGGTTACAACCAACCACTACGAACGCATCTTCTCACCCCATGACCTCGGCTTTAACATTGCCAAACCGGAAGAACTGGTTGGTGGCGCCACAGAAGAAGAGGCTGCACAGATCTTCGACTCCGTATTGGAGAATCGTGCGCTGCCTGCTCAAAAGAATATCGTGCTTGCCAATGCTGCCTTCGGCATCCAGGTATTAGAAAAAGGTACAAAGAGCATCGAGGAGTGTGTGGAAATTGCCCGCGAGAGCATCGACAGCGGCAATGCGCTCCGCACCTTCCAAAAGTTTGTCGAGCTAAATTCATAACCCTATCACCCCATTAGACCCATCAATCCCCATGGATATCCTACAAGAAATCATTGCCCACAAGCGCGAGGAACTGGCATTGTGGAAGGCTCCCAAACCTTCCTTACGTGAGGCTTTACTTCAGAGCGAGACAGGTATCATCGCTGAGTTCAAGCGCAAGTCGCCCTCAAAGGGTTGGATTAAGGAAGACGGTCGTGCCGACATCATTCCGCTGAGTTATCAGCAGCATGGTGCTGCCGCCGTGAGCATTCTCACCGATGAGCATTACTTCGGCGGGCACGACGACTTCATCCGGACCGCCCGACTGTCGGGAGTGACGATTCCCATCCTCTATAAGAACTTTGTTATCGATGAGTATCAACTTTATGCTGCTGCCCATTGTGGTGCTTCGGCGGTGTTGCTCATCGCTGCCTGTCTGACCAAGGAACGCTGTCGGGTACTCATACAGCAGGCACATGAGTTAGGGCTTGAAGTGCTCCTAGAGATGCATTCCGAGTCTGAACTCGAATATGCTGAACTGCAACCCGACCTCTGCGGCATCAACAACAGGAACCTCGGTTCCTTTGTCACAGATGTCACAAACAGTTTTCGCTTAGCAGAGAAACTCCGTGCCGCAGTGTCTGGTGATTCTCTCGAGGGAGGTCCTGTGCTCGTCAGCGAGAGTGGCATCTCCAATCCCGATACTGTACGCGCACTGCGCCAAGCTGGTTTCCGCGGATTCCTTATGGGCGAAACATTTATGAAAACGACCAGTCCTGGTCACTTTTTAGGCGATTTCATCGCTTCATTGAGTACAAAACACAATGTATGACACGTGACAGATTCATCAAAGTTTGCGGTATGCGCGATGCCTCAAATATTCGGGCCGTCGAACACCTCTTGGATTCTTCCCTTCATCAAGAGAGGTTAGGAAGTGTCCCCCTAATGGGCTTTATCTTCTGGCCGAAATCCAGTCGCTGCGTGAATGAGCGTCCTGCTTATCTGCCGACCCTTTGCAAGCGTGTAGGTGTATTCGTTGATGCCAGCATCGAAGAAATCAGGCAGAAGGTGCAAGAGTTCGATCTCAACATCATCCAGCTTCATGGCTCCGAGTCGCCTGCATACATCCAGCTGTTACGTTCAGGAAAAGAGTCAAATGGTAAATCGTCAGATTGCCTGATCATCAAGGCCTTCAACATCGCTACAGCCGACGACTTTTCGAAGACAGAAACTTACGAAGGCATCGCCGACTACTTCCTCTTTGATACGAAAGGGAAGTCTGTAGGCGGTAACGGTGAAAAATTCAACTGGAGCGTACTCGCCGGTTATACCGGCAACACTCCTTTCTTACTGAGTGGCGGCATCGGTCCTGATGATGCGGAGCTTGTAAAAGCCTTCCAACACCCCAAATGCCTTGGCATCGACCTGAACTCACGCTTCGAGATCGCCCCTGCACTCAAGGATGTTGCTGCTCTTCGCCGCTTCCTTACCCTCCTCACCCCATAATTCCCATAATTCCCATCCATTCCCATAACTCCCATCCATTCCCATAACTCCCATCAAAAAACAACAATGAACAAAATCAACAAGCTCTTCGCCAACCGAGGCGACAAAAAACTCCTTTCCCTTTATTTCTGTGCCGGTTGTCCCACCCTCAAGGGTACTGCCGAAGTGATTCTCACCATGCAGCGTCGTGGCATCGCCATGATTGAAGTGGGCATCCCCTTCAGCGATCCGCTCGCCGATGGTCCCATCATCCAAAGTGCTGCTACCCAGGCACTGAAAAACGGTATGACCGTACAACTGCTTTTCCAGCAGTTGAAAGCGATCAAGGACCAGGTAGAAATACCGTTGGTCCTTATGGGTTACCTCAACCCCATCCTGCATTTCGGCATAGAGGCTTTTTGTCAACAATGCGTGGAAAGTGGTGTCAGCGGTATCATCATCCCTGACCTGCCCTTCGCCGACTATCAGGAAATCGTAAAACCCATTGCCGACTGCTACGACCTGCGCGTCATCATGCTGATTACCCCAGAGACGAGCGAGGAGCGCATCCGTTTCATCGACGACAACACCGATGGCTTCATCTACATGGTTAGCTCGGCAGCCATCACTGGCGTTCAGAAAAGTTTCGACGAACAGAAACAAGACTATTTCCGGCGTATCAACCGGATGAACTTACGCAATCCTCGCATGATTGGGTTCGGCATCAGCAATGCCCAGACGCTCAAGGCTGCGCAGGAAAATGCCGCTGGTGCTATCATCGGCTCTAAATTTGTCACGCTCCTCAGCGAAAACGATGGCAACGCCGATGCCGCCCTCGACCAATTGTTTGAAGCACTCGAAAAATAGACGGCCGCCCATCACGTCACTCACAAAAGGAAAAAAACGGGAATTGCTTGGCGGTTTCCGTTTTTCTTTATACATTTGCAGACTTGGACAAATCATTACGAATGAAGCAATATAATATGAGGACATTCTTTAACGTAGAAGACCTGGGCGACTTGCAGACAGCACTCGCCGAGGCACAGGAAGTGAAAAAGAACCGATTCGCATTTCAGGAGCTGGGACGCAACAAGACGTTGTTGATGATTTTCTTCAACAACTCACTGCGCACCCGTCTGTCCACCCAGAAGGCAGCGATGAATTTAGGTATGAACGTCATCGTGCTTGATGTGAATGCGGGTGCCTGGAAACTGGAGACAGAACGCGGCGTCATCATGGATGGCGACAAGAGCGAACATCTCTTAGAGGCTATTCCCGTCATGGGAAGCTATTGCGATATCATCGGTATCCGCTCGTTTGCCGGACTCACCGACCGCGAGTACGACTATGCAGAGACCATCGTCAACCAGTTTGTACAATACAGCGGCCGACCGGTCTTTGCGATGGAGACAGCTACGGTGCACCCCTTACAGGCTTTCGCCGACCTCATCACCATCGAGGAGAGTTGGAAGACCTCTTTAGGGGGAGAACCAAAAGCCGCCCCTAAACAGGGGAGGTTGGAGGGGTCTCGTCCCAAGGTGGTTCTAACCTGGGCACCTCACTGCCGCGCATTGCCCCAGGCGGTGCCGAACTCGTTTGCACAATGGATGAACGCTGCCGACGTAGAGTTGGTCATCACCCATCCGGAGGGCTATGAGCTGGATCCGAAATTTGTAGGTGATGCCCGTGTGGAATACGATCAGAAGAAGGCTTTCGAAGGGGCGGACTTCATCTATGCCAAAAACTGGAGTTGTCCGGGTGTGACTCGCCCTGCCGACTACGGAAAGATTATCTCGAAGGATATGTCGTGGACGGTTGATGCCGAGCACATGTCATGGACCAACAATGGTAAATTCCTGCACTGCCTGCCCGTACGTCGCGGACTCATCGTCACCGATGATGTCATCGAGAGTAAGAACTCGCTGGTGATTCCTGAGGCTGCCAACCGTGAAATCTCAGCAGAAGTAGTCATCAAGAGAATGTTAGAAGCCCTCTAATCTCCCAAACGACCAAACGACACAAATATCGTGCAAACCGAGTGCAATGAAGCTTGCTTCAAATTGCCGAGGTGCAGCCGATATTCAAACGAAGTTTAATCTCCCAAACGACCAATCATGATATCATTTGAATGCGATTATAATAACGGTGCGCACCCGAAGGTGCTGCAACGACTGATAGAGACCAACAACGAACAGAGTCTCTGCTATGGCGACGATAAATGGAGCATGCAGGCAAAGGAGAAAATCAAGGCTGCCTGCGGTACACCCGATGCACAGGTATTCTTCCTGACGGGGGGCACCCAGACCAACGCAACAGTCATCGACTCCATCCTGCATACCTACGAGGGCGTCATCGCTGTGGATAGCGGACACATCAACACACACGAGGCTGGAGCCATCGAGTTTACAGAGCACAAGGTCATCACCCTGCGCGACCACCAGGGAAAGATGGATCCTTTGGAGTTAGACAAGTATCTCGACGACTATATGAACGACGGCAGCCGAGAGCATGCTGTCTATCCTGGTATGGTGTATATCACCTTCCCCACTGAGTATGGAACACTTTATACGGCCAAGGAACTCGATGATATCTACCAGCTGTGCCGCAAGTATGACATCCCCTTGTATGTGGATGGTGCCCGACTGGGCTACGGTCTCACAGCGAAGGGCAACGACATCACCCTGCCCTACCTCACCAAGCACTGCGACGTGTTCTATATCGGTGGCACGAAAGTGGGTGCGCTGAGCGGCGAGGCTGTGGTGTTCACCCACAATAATGCTCACAACCATTTCTTCAGCATCCAGAAACAGCACGGAGCAGTCATCGCCAAAGGACGACTGCACGGGCTGCAGTTTGATGCGCTGTTCACAGACAACTTGTATTTCGACATCGCCCGTCATGCCAACGTGATGGCTGAGAAAATGCGCGACCTGTTCAAACGAAAGGGTTACCGGTTCTATATCGACTCGCCTACGAACCAGCAGTTCGTCATCATCAACAATGCGAAGGCGGCTGAATTGGAAAAGGATGTTATCTTCACACACTGGGGCAAGGCCGACAACCAGCATGTCATCTGTCGCTTCGTCACCAGCTGGGCTACAACGGAAGAGGATTTAAAGGAGTTGGAGCGTATTCTCTAACGATGAAACGGAGCTTTTTGGGTATGTCAGGGGACAGTCATGAAGTGAACCCCAAAGTTTGGACAGATTAAACACTATTGCTCTTTTGGAATTGAGTCCGGTATTGTACTGGGCTCATTCCATT
>CADCPZ010000142.1 GCA_902803475.1 uncultured Prevotellaceae bacterium | reverse complement strand
GGGATGTAGGAGTTCACTTCCTTCTGGTTTGTCAAACGAACACGGGCAACTTTACGCATTGCCGAATTTGGCTTCTTAGGAGTTGTGGTATAGACACGTACACAAACACCACGACGCTGTGGACATGAGTCCAAAGCAGGTGACTTGCTCTTGTCTGCCAAATCCTTTCTGCCCTTTCTTACTAACTGTGAAATAGTAGGCATAATTTTACTTTTTTAAATTTATATATTTATTTTGTTGATATTCAAATAGTTACACCCACCCGTGCCACAATACGCTTACCGTAAGGGCACAATGGGGCATTTCGGGCTGCAAAGGTACAAATAATTCCCTAAACCACCTAATTATAATTGGCGCAAAAACACCAGAAAATGCATTTTTAACAAAAAATAACTATCAGAGACGTTGTTTAAGAGAGAGGAAAGGGTTGTATGCTTGTTCTTATAAACATCAAAACTTTCGAGAAGAAAAACACGCTTACGCTAAAAAACACCTGTGCACAACCAATACTACAGGAAATCCGGAAGAGCCTGCCAAAACATCAATTCCTAAAAAGCCGATATGGTTTTTGATTTTACGTCGTAATAGTATTTTTCACATTGATCTTTAACTGGCGCGAAATTATACAATATACCAATTGGCGTATTTGTCAGACGCATATAATTCCACAGTTGCTGACGTTGTTCAATGCCCAAAGAAGAAATGGCTTTGCATTCCACCGCAACATTCCCCTTACAAAGGAAATCTATAAAGTGTTTATGTTCTAATGGAACACCGTGATAAGACACTTGGAAATAGTATTCTTTGACAAAAGGTAGCTGTTTCTCCTCCAACGCCACTTTAAGAGCCTCTTGATACATATATTCGTTCAACCAAGGACCTAATTCCTTGTGGACATCTTGGCAACAACCGATAATATCATAAACATATGATTTCAGTTGCATCAAAGCTTCTGGATTTTTATTTAGGCTATCAATCTTCATCCTTCTCTATTAGGGAAAACGGATTTATACAAGCAGATCAAAAGACCAACTACTTTGGAAAGAGGAATCTGGAAGAGAGTTTTTTTGAGTTTTTCCTTCTGTGAAATTGTAACCACGTTAGTGGATGTGAGAAGTGGTGTGGCTGTGGCGTAAAAACTTGTTTTTAAAGACAGAGCCATAACACTTGTCACAAAACTCAGAATGAGTTTCAATTTCACAGAAGGGGTTTTCTTGGTTTTCTTTTATCAATTCTCATGCATCTCCTTGTGGTCCGAACGGCATGGCTGTGCGAGGCGGCTGGTTCTTCAGTTCAATCTTGCCATACTCCTTCTCGTATCGCATGATATTCTCCTGCAGCGCAGCCAGCAAGCGTTTTGTATGTTCTGGAGCCACCAGCACGCGTGCTGCCACACTTGCCTTTGGAATACCAGGCAGCAAGGCAGCAAAGTCAATAACAAACTCCGAGCTGGAGTGCGAGATAATTGCAAAGTTCGAATACACACCCTTTGCCACATCCTGTGGCAAGTCTATCTGCAGTTGTCCCTGCTTGTTCTTTTCGTTTTCGTTCATAGTCTTATACCTTATTATATATAGTTGTTATTAGCATTGATTAGCAACTCCTGCTGTTCCATCAGCTCATAGAGATATGCAGGACTTTGTACATATAGTTCCCCCTCTTCATCCTGAATGGCAGACATCAGCGGAGAATTATAGACTTTTTCCATCGCCTCCTCAATGGTACAGCCCGTATCCTCCATCACATACCTTACCAGCTCGCTCAAGGCATAGTCGGTCAGATAAGTTGCTATTTGATGATGTGTGGGCTGTTTCATACACTTTCAACTTTTATCTTATGAAGGAAACGCAAGGCTTTCTCTGAGCCAAAAAAATACTGCTGATCAAGGTATTTATCCTGAAGCAATCGCGCTGCCTCTTCAGGCGAATAGATACCTTCCCGATAGTTCGTCAACTGAAGCACCACTCCATCATTAGCAATGGGGCCGATGACGATATCGTAGTCGTGGATAGAATTTGTATTTTTCCTGTCACGATTAGCATCTACAAAGAGAAGCCACTCCGTGCAAGCCGTTTCAGGGAAAACTTTTACCTTTAAATTAGATTGCATAACAGTTTCATCCATCTCATAGGTAATGAGTGTTGGTGTTCCGCCAAAGAGGCGTGCTCTTTTCTGAGCCATGCGGATAGCCGTTGTTCGGTCGGGTGTTACATAGAATCCCTTACCAAAATCTTTATAACGCAATCCTCGAGTAAGATCGATATTTTCAATATCTGCATTTGTGCCGTGATAAAGTTTCATCCTAATGCTCCTCCATTCTTTTGGCAAATAACAAGCAGGTCATCAATTGTCTCATCCATCGACTGAAGATGTTCCACATCATAGAATTCAATCAAGAATGACAGTCCCTGATGCTCCTTAAGGTAACGATACGCAGCTTGGCGCGTCATAGAAAAACGACGCCCAAAAGCATTTATACATGCCGTAAGGAAAGGAATTTCATACTTGCTCATATAATCTATTTATGGATTTTACGCCCCAAAGTTACGAATTCTTTTTAGAAATGTAGCTAAAAAGGAGAAAAAATGAAAGGAATTCGTGATTACCAAGTAAAAATTCTCTAGAGAATTTTTGATGAAAGGTGCTCCGTTACAACAAATTCTCTAGAGAATTTGACTCACCGGTAAACCCCTGTGAGCCGTAAATTTGAGTTATAATGTTGTATGCTAAAGTTTCGAATGTGCTTACTATAACAACAGCAGCTACAGTCAATGACCATAGCTGCTGCATATTAGTAATGTTGTAGTTTAGGGGAAGGGCTTCTATTCTTCTTCCTCGAACTCGTCCCACTCCTCTTCTTGATTCAACTTGTTCTTATTTGGAGTCTCCTCTTCTACTTCTGGAGCAGCGAAGAAGTCGAAGTTGGTTGGCTTGGCACCGATGGTATAGCCTTCACCATTGCCGTAGTTACCATTGTTCGTCAAGCTCTCTGCTATCATCTGCTGCAGTTCAACTTCTATAACCTCAGTTACCGGTTTCATATATGTATTTGCCATATTGATTTCGTTTTTATTGTTTTGTAATAGCAAACCCCACACCTCCCCTAAACAGGGGAGGCAGGGAGGGGTCTTATTTTCTTACTACCTTCTTACCATTCACGATAACTACGCCCTTATAAGACTTCGTAACCTTCTGGCCAGCGAGGTTGTACATCGGAGCATTGGCATCAATGTTAGCGTTATCGTTAGCGTTAATGTTAGAAATGCCCGTTGTTTCGCCTTCGAAGGTGATAGTCAGTTCGTGAGCAGTCAGTGCCGTTGTAGTATGCAAGTAAGCTTTACCACCTGGCAGTGTAGGTTCAACATCGTTAATCAGATAGAAACCACAGTTTGCTGGAGCTTCTGTTGGCCAAGCAAATACATAGTTGTTATTGTCCTTCGTCACCATACCACCGTTAGGCAGACCTTTGAGCAGGTTTGTACCTGCGAAGTCGGCATCAGCAGTTGCTACATCAATCATGAAGTCTTCGCCTGCAGTACCCTTAATCATCAGACCTTCACCTGCTTCTACAATCGCATCGGTTGGAGTCATTGTAACGTTAGAACCAGAAGTTGCACTTGCATAGTAAGCTCCAACCTCATTTGTTGCTGTGATAGTGCTCAGGTCGAGTGGGAACACGCTTGAGAAAGAATTCCAACCAGAAACGGTGATTGTGTCTGTAACCTTCTTTGCAAAATCTGCTTTTGCAGTGAGATCGCCATTTGCAATCAGTATTGCAGCAGCATTCTTCACGATAGCAATCAAGTTAGGAGTATAACTCTCACGTACATTACAAGAAATACCAACACCAAGATACTTCGTTGTTGTGTGAATAACGGCCTTCTTGTCGTCAGTTCCCACAGTACCCATGATTGTATTGGGAGACAATGGCGTTTCTGGTGTGGTAAAGTCAACAGACTGGATAATATTGCCAGAGGTAGCTGTTGCCAGTTTAATAGAACCGTCAGCTTCGAATACTACGCCATCAAAAATCTTATAGGTATTGTCCTTTGGCATGAAAGTATTTACACCTGCCTGGTTTGAAGCCTTACCCCATCCCCAACGGTTTTTTGAAGCATCAGAATTATATGTATATGCAAACACCTTCATACCAATCATTGGTGTTGTTCCGACATATTCTTTCATCTTGTTGGAAAGGTCGGTTGAAGTATTGCTACCCTTCACAGCTTCTGTCAAGATAATAAGGTCTGCTTTATCCATATCAGTTATAGCAGTAGGATCATCTGTCTGAGCAAGCTCAACAGGAACTACATTATAGTCAGCTGCCAAACCATTTGCCAGTTCGTCAGTAGCAAAATCATAGTCAACACTGCTATCTGAATAACCCTTCTGGTAAACATAAGCTACATAATTCTTTGATACGTCATAGCTATTAGCTACTTCCAAAGAGGCAACCTCTGAATCATTGAAGTCAGCACCCGTTGCTTTTGCGTAATAGGTAGTTGTAGCGGTAGCATAAGTTTCATAAGGAGAAGTTTGTTCGGTATAGTTCGTACCATCTGTAGATACATTCAACGTTCCTTCAGAAGCGGTAATGGTTACTTTGTAGCCTTTGTTCTCAAAGTTGAAATCGCCCTTTACAATAGTCGGAGCATCATAGCCAACTTTATATGTTGCAGTAATGCTTTGGAACCAACTTCCACCATTAATAACAACCTCTACATCATCTTCTGTGCCTGTATATGTTCCAGTTGCGGTAAATGGAGAAGCTGCAGTTGCAGTCATATCATTTCCATCAAGAGTTGCGGTGATGGCATAGCTTGCAGCAAGTGTTACCGTCATACCCTTAACTGCTGGGATAGAGAACTTGGAGCCACCATTTACCTGACAGTCATTATTGGTATCACGACTACGGTTATCGAGTTTTCCGCTTGTATTATCCCAATACATCGGCACGTCAATCGTCTCGCCACCAACTTCAGCTGTGGTTACGAAGTAACCTGTTGTACCTTCAATATGCAATGGTCCAGAAACAGGTTTGGTCAAATTCCAAGTCACAGTTGCGTTTGCATCACCAATGGCTTTCGTGTTTGCACGGAACTTTGGATAAATCGTCACATTACCTGTAAGCGTAAACGTGCCGCCAAAAGCATAGTCGTTTGTGCCGTCAGTCCATCCTGTTGCGGTATAACCTTCCTTATAGAACCAAGAGTTCTTTGCAGGAAGAGTAACTGTAGTATTCTCGTTTTGGGTAATAACCTTATTATCACAATAGTTTCCAAGAGCACCCGTTTCACCTGCACTAATGATTACATTATAAGTTGTAACGGCTTCGTAGTTCGCTGTCAAACTTACATCACCTGAAACGCTTGCAATAGTGTAAGGATTATCTGTTGAAACATCATCCCCCGTGCTTGTGTTTGTCCACTTCGTAAATTTCCAGCCTAAATTCTCTGTAGCAGTAAAAGTGACGGAATTTCCTTGCTGAACAGAGGATGCGCTTGGAGTAGCTGTTCCGTGGGTATCATCATCAACAGTTGCTGTCATATTGTATGAAGGAAGGTCATCATAATAAATTATATGAATTGAAGCTACTTTTGCAGTTTTACCCACATTTCTTTTAAAAGTTACACTTTTTGTAGACGTATTAGGAGCCGTCCACTTATTTGCATCTTTTGAAAAAGATCCAAGGGTTTCACCAACTGCTGTCGTTGAAGAAGGAACATAACCTCCCCAATCACTATCTTGAGTTGGTGCGCGTTGTATCCAAGTAAAATATACTTCTTTAATGGCTTTATCTGTAGTTATAGTGAATCCCTTGTTCTGGCCGAAATCTATAGAAGAAGAACCACTAGAAGCTGAGTTATACTGTGTGAGAGAAGTAATAACCTTGTTGTCCCCTAAAGTAGAAGAGAATGGTATGTTATTATCACTGACACTTCCTGTTGGTGAAATTTTCTCATATAAACCTGCAGAAATGTCATCGTTAGTCATTGTTACAATAACATTGTTTACCTGCGCATTACCTCCATTTCCACTCCATGTAAAGGTTACCGAGTTAATGGTGGTTGTCGCGGTGTATGTGTAAACTTTTGAGGTTGGTCCAGAAATTTTATCAGTTCCACCATCTGAACACGTCAAATTGCTTACCTTACTAGAAGACTTCTCTGAAAATTGAATAGTCTTAATTCTGTATCCTGTAGGAGTTGTTACCGTAAAGCCTCCTGATGCAGAACTTCCAACTTGGAAACAACTACTACTAATCGTTGCTTCTCCTGATAATGTAAGTGATGAAATACCAACATTGGCTCCCATCGCTTTTGTGTCATCAGAGTCAGAATTACGATAAACAATATTCGTAAATGTGTCCGTGACATCATCTGCCCACACTCCCGTCACACATAGGACGAGGAGGGTCAATAAAGTAAATAGTTTTTGTTTCATAATTTTTAAGTTTTTGTTATTTCACTGCTGCCCAGATATTGAGTCTGGACAGCAGTGGGGTATTGGTTAATTATCTCTTATTTCATTCAAGTCAGAGGTTTATTCCTCATCCTCTTCTTCGAAGAAACTGAAACCTTTGGCACCGATTTCATAAGTTTCGGTTATAACATCATCATCTTTTGGATTCAGCGTCTGATTTGCAGGAGAATCTGCAATCATCTGCTGCAGTTCAACCTTGTAGGTCTTTGTTTCTGGTTTAATATATTTAATTGCCATAATATTTTCGTTTTTACATTTAATAGATATACCCCCTCCCTCCACAGGGAGGGCTGGGGTGGGTCTTTTATTTTACACGTGCACCATCGATGGTGAATTCTCCGTTAGCAGTCTCGATAACCAGACGGCCATTCTTAACCACCTTACGAGTCTTTGTTACAGGAGCAACTTCCTCAATGCCGTTGATTCTGGTAGCATTTCCTTCATCGAAAGAGATTGAAAGCTCGCGAGATTCAGTAGTGGTCGGGAATGCAGAGTTTGGTACTTCAATGTATGCCTTACCTGCAGGAATTGTAACGTTAGAAGCTGTTGTTAACGGAGCGAACTTCAATGCATCATCTGCATTTGCTGCCTTCTTCATCACGAAATAGTATGTATTGTCAGCAACGCTCTTCTTTGGAGTTGGTGAAGTAACACCAATCAACGCGTTAGAAGCTACAGCATCGCCAGAAGCGACCACCTTAATAGTATAGGAACCTTCCTTTGTCTCGCCAAGCAACAACAAACCTGTGCCTGCAGGAACTGTCTGATGCAGTTCTGTGAATGTAAGGCTTGCATTGGTACGAGTTGCCTTGTATGCCTTCAATCCAGCAGGACGATTAGCATCTGTCAAATCCAATGCGTAAGGACTTGCGAAAGTTGTGTAACCATTCTTTCCAACAGTTGCTGTAACAGTAGTAGTAGCAGGATCCAAGATAAAGATCTTTTTCAAAGTAACGGTACTTGCACCATCTGTTTTTATTGTTACCATTGTACCACCCTTTACATTGTAAGTATTATCCGTCTTGGCTGTCAAAGCAACGTTGTTGTTCTCAGTTCCGTTTGTTGCCGTATAGCTAATTTTAGCTCCGTTTGTCAGATTTCCAACACCAACGACAACAGTCTTATCACTTTCAACGATGAACTTAATAGTCGCATCTTTAGTTTTTATCTTCCATCCTTTGAAATCATCTCCAGAACCAGAATAAACGCCAGCTTCATATTGAATCCTCATTCCACTGAAGAATAAGTTGTCTACTTGGAATGCGTCATAAGTAGCATCTGAAACGGTCTTGCTTGGTGTCGTACCCACTGTCGCATTATTTTCAAAAGTATAAGCTCCACTTGCATAGTTGCCTGTCCATTGAGCGGTAAACTTGGTCGCGCCAGCAGTCATTGTGTAATTCTCACTTGCGTTGTAAGTTGCTCCTGGAACATCGTCAACAGAGCACAACCATCCATTAAAGGTATAGCAATCTCGTGTTGGAGCTGCAGCAAGAGCAAACACAGCACCCTCTTCTTGAGCTGCCTGTGTAGGAGCATCACCACTTGCACCATTGAGGTCATAAGTAACGGTATATGTCTGACCTGTTACAGATCCAGAGAGAGCAACTACTTTATTATCAGCTCCTGTGCTGGAGAAGGTCAAGTTGCCATTATATGAATCTCCTTTAGCAAGTCCTGATTTCAAGCGAACCTGTACGGCTGTACCGCTTGCTAAATCTGCCAAAGGTCCTGCACCATATTCGCCATCACCAGTTTTCATCTCATAAGCATCCGTATTACTCAACGTTGCTGTAATTGTAGATGTCAAATTGCTACCAGTAACGGTAAAGGTCTGAGTAGTGGAAGGTCCGTTGCCTACTACATAAGTAAATGGATTTGCAGTTCCCGTGACAGAAAGTGATGGACCAGGTACCTCAGTAATAACGAATATATTTTTTATGGTTCTTCCCGCACCCGTTGAATTAGTGAAAGTTATTGTTTTTTGGCTGCCTGTCCAAGATGCTGAAGTTAATTTTGTGTCACCAATTTTTATACTATTGCTAGAAAGGATCTTGTCATCGTCCGTTAAAAAGGCAATATATTTAATGTTATTATCTGAGGTAAAGGTAATGTTTTTACCGTTATTCCAAGTAAGAATATTTTCAGAAGCCGATGCTCCGGTTGTTGTTAATGTCACAGCAGAAGTGACACTCTCATTGTTAATTTTTGCTGATGTAGTAATCGCTCCATCAGATACGGCAGTCATCGTTAGGGTTTCAATAATATTAGCCCCCCCATCAATTACAATTGATGGGACTTTGACAGAACTAGTACTACCACTCTTCGTATTGGTTAGGACAAAAGAAACTGTTGTTTGATTTGTTGCTGCAGTAAAAATTTTAGTATCAGCATCATATGATCCGTTAGATCCTTCCTTAATGCTAAGCGTGCCATTGCTAAAATCTGAGAATGTGATAGTCTTTAAAAAAATATCACTTTTTGTGGTGGAAATAGTGAACTCTGCATTAGCTCCTTTACTTCCTGCATTTATTGCAGAAGAGGATATCTTATTTCCACTTCCATCTAATGTTATATCGACCAAGCCATAAGAAAGTTTTGTGTAATTCTGTTTAAAGGAGGGAACAATTGTAAAGTCTTCCGCCCACGCTGTACTGCATATACACAGTAGTAGCGTCAATAAAGTAAAAAGTTTTTTCTTCATAATTTGTTTGAGTTATTAATTTTATTATTTGTTTGAGTTCAAGTTTTCAGCTATATCGTCCAGGCTTTTCCGGATGGCTATGGACAAGGACCTTGCATGACCTGCAATAGTCTCTATCTGTGGGGATTACGCCTCTTTCGTCTCACGACGTTCCTCGCGCGTACCTTATTTAGCAGATTAGTATATAGAAGGCTGTGTCAAGGTTACTTGAACGCTGCTGAAGCGTAGCCTGCATTGCCAATGATTGGCATTTTTTTGCCGCACAGGTCTCCCCGCTTGGCTCGAATATATGTTCACTAATGCATATAAACCGCTGCGAAGATACGAATTTTCAATGAATTAGCAAAATAAAACATAGAAAAATTACGAAATCTAACGAAAACGTTAACGATTCGGACTTATATTTGGATTCCGAAAACTACGCAAAACACGAAAAAAGCAAAAAAGAATATTAAGCGAACACAAATCGCACAAATACAACGAATATATAAAGAAAAACAGTAAAACCGAGAGCAGGGCCAAGCTTGTTGGATGGGTCAAAGGGTTGTTTATAAGACAATTTTCGTCGCAACTCAAAAAACACCTCCCCAACCTCCCCAAAATGGGTTAGGATGCCGATGTACAAAGGGATTGCGAGTGGGGAGGTATCTGTTTGAGACCTCCCCAGAGACCTCCCCAAAATCAGAAAAGCCCCCCAAAGTAACGAAAACGATAACGATAACGAAAACGATATGTTTGGGGAAGTTGATTGGGGGGATCTCTGGGGAGGTTTGAAAGCTATATCCCCCCAGGGCAGAACGCCCTATTTATCGGCGTTTCGGACCATTTTGGGGAGGTTGGGGAGGTATTTTTGCATCATCATCGTTTTTTATGCGGAAAATCATACCTATTTATAAAAGGATAGCTTTTAGAGACCAAAACCTATGCTTTTGCACGCCAAAAGGTGACCTATTGCAAGTCAAAAGCATAGCTTTTGCAACACAATCAGGCACATAAAAAGCGGGAGAATGCCGATTGGCACTCCCCCGCTTGATGATAGTTGTGAGTTGATTAGTCTAATACTTCAACGTTTTCCTCAGCGAAATCAAGAACGTTCTTCTTGTTTGCCTGCATACGCTCGTACTCTTCCTTGGAACCGACAATGAGCTTGTCCCACTGACGGAGACCGGTACCAGCTGGGATGAGGTGACCGCAGATCACGTTCTCCTTCATACCCTCAAGGGTATCGACCTTACCGCGGATAGCAGCTTCGTTGAGCACCTTCGTAGTCTCCTGGAAGGATGCTGCCGACATGAAGCTCTTCGTCTGCAATGCTGCACGGGTGATACCCTGCAGGATCTGCGTAGAAGTAGCAGGAACGGTATCGCGAACCTGGATGAGTTTCAAATCGCGGCGCTTCAGACTGGAGTTCTCGTCGCGCAGCTTGCGGGCAGTAACAATCTGACCCTTCTGGAGGTTCTCAGAGTCACCAGCATCGGTAACCACCTTC
>CADCPZ010000141.1 GCA_902803475.1 uncultured Prevotellaceae bacterium | reverse complement strand
GACATCAACAAGAAGCGTGCCAATGCCATCAAGGTGATGGCCCGTTTCCTCTATCAGGTACAGGAGAAATATGGTGTGCGCCTCGCCGATTTCAATGGCGGCAAATTACACAACGCCATTCCTCGCGACTGCGCAATGACGTTTGCCGTCGATGCAGCAGTAAAGGAGAACGTAAAGGCTGACTGGAACATCTTCGTTTCGGAAATCGAGGAGGAATACCATGTAACCGAAAAGACAATGGAGTTTGCCTTGGGTAGTGCAGATGCCGAGCGTGTATTGCCGCAGAATGTCAGCACAAGAATGATTCAGGCGCTACAGGCTGTTGACAATGGTGTATTCGCCATGTGTCAGGACGAAGAGATAGCCTGGTTGGTTGAGACCTCCAACAATGTGGCCAGCGTGACAACCTCCGACCGTCATGTTGTTGTCGTTGCCTCACAGCGCAGCAATGTGATGAGTGCGCTCGACAATCAGGCTGCCACCATCAAGGCTGTGTTCCAATTGGCTGGAGCCGACGTGGTTCAAGGCGAGGGGTATCCCGCTTGGAAGATGCGAGCCGACAGCAAGTTGACAGCCTTGACCGTAGAGACCTATAAGCAGCTGTTCCACAAAGAACCGAAGGTGCTGGGCATCCACGCAGGTTTGGAATGTGGCTTGTTCTCCGAGAAATATCCGAACCTCGATATGGTATCATTCGGTCCTACCCTTCGTGGGGTACACTCGCCTGACGAGCGCCTGCTGATACCGACGGTACAAATGGTTTGGGACCACTTATTGGAGATATTGAAGAAGGTGTAAAGACCCCACCATCCCTACAGAAGACCCTCCCCCCTGCCCCTCCCTGAATGGAGGGGAGTAAATAGACTTGGCTGTTGTTATCAATAGTATTTCCTATCTGCTCCCCTCCCTCCAGGGAGGGGCTGGGAGGAGGGTCTCTTTTTTTTTGGCACAATATTTGTAGATACTCACAGCAGAAACATTAAAACCATCTATAATATGCAAAAAGGTAATATTGGGGTTACAACAGAGAACATTTTCCCCGTCATCAAAAAATTCCTGTATTCAGATCATGAGATTTTCCTGCGTGAAATGGTTTCTAATGCCGTTGATGCAACGCAGAAGTTGAAGACACTCGCCCAGACAGGCGATTTCAAAGGAGAGGCCGGCGACCTGACCGTTCATATCTCACTCGATGAGAAGAACAAGACGCTCACCATCAGCGACCGCGGTATCGGTATGACTGCCGAAGAGATTGACAAATACATCAACCAGATTGCCTTCTCTGGCGTTACCGACTTCCTGGACAAATACAAGGACAGCGCCAATGCCATCATCGGACACTTCGGACTCGGCTTTTATTCAGCCTTCATGGTCAGCAAGAAGGTGGAGATTGTAACACGCTCCTATCAGGAAGGTGCCAAAGCCGTGAAATGGAGCTGCGACGGAAGTCCTGAATTCACCCTTGAGGAAGTGGAGAAAGCCGACCGAGGCAGCGACATCATCCTCTACATCGATGATGACTGCAAAGAATTCCTGGAAAAGAACAAGATTCAGGAGCTGCTGAACAAATACTGCAAGTTCATGGCTGTGCCCATCGCCTTCGGCAAGAAAACAGAATGGAAAGACGGCAAGCAGGTTGACACCGACGAGGACAACATCATCAACAATGTGGAACCGCTGTGGACAAAAGCACCCAGCAGTCTGAAAGACGAAGATTACCAGTCGTTCTACCGCACCCTCTATCCGATGCAGGACGAACCGCTGTTCTGGATTCATTTGAACGTTGACTATCCGTTTAACCTCACGGGTATCCTCTATTTCCCACGCATCAAATCAAACCTGGAACTGCAGCGCAACAAGATTCAGCTCTATTGCAACCAGGTGTTCGTGACCGACCAGGTGGAAGGTATCGTGCCTGAGTTCCTCACCCTGCTGCATGGTGTAATCGACTCACCGGATATTCCGCTGAACGTCAGCCGCAGCTATCTGCAAAGCGATTCCAATGTGAAGAAGATATCCACCTATATTACGAAAAAGGTGGCCGACCGTCTGGCTGCTATCTTCAAAGAAGACCGCAAGCAGTATGAAGAGAAATGGGACGACCTGAAACTGTTCATCAACTACGGTATGCTGACACAAGAAGACTTCTACGATCGCGCCAAGGACTTTACGCTGCTGAAGGATGTGGAAGGCAAATACTTCACACTCGAAGAATACAAGACCCTTATCAAGGGTGAGCAGACCGACAAGGACGGCAATCTCATCTACCTCTATGCCAACAACAAAGAGGAACAATACACCTATATCGAGGCTGCCAAGCAGAAAGGCTACAGCGTATTGCTCTTCGATGGTGACCTCGACACACCCGTTGCTTCCAACCTCTTTGAGCAAAAACTGGAGAAAACCCGTTTCACACGTGTGGACTCCGACATCATCGACCGTCTGATTGTCAAGGAAGACGCACCGAAAAACGAACTCGATCAGGAACAGAGTGACAATTTGTCAGAGGTATTCCGCTCTCAGATGCCAGCCATCGAGAAAACAGAGTTCCACGTAGAGGTACAAGCATTGGGAGAATCAGCCCAGCCTGTCATTATCACACAGAGCGAATATATGCGCCGTATGAAAGACATGAGCCGCTTCCAGAGCGGAATGGCGTTCTACGGACAGATGCCCGATATGTACACCATCGTCCTGAACTGCAACCACCCGTTGATTAAGAACGTGCTCAACGACACGACCGCCAACACCAGCGAGGCCCTGAAACCCATTCTCAGCGAACTGAAAGGACTGGATGCCCGCATGGCAGTTATCAACCAGGAACAGTCGAAGAAGAAGTATGACGAACTGACACAGGAAGAGAAAGACGAGAAGACCAATACACAGAAGGCTATTGACGAGCAGAAAGACAAAAAGAAGCAAATCATAGCCGACTATGCGAAGGGCAACAGCATCGTCCATCAGCTCATCGACCTCGCCCTGCTCCAGAACGGAATGCTCAAGGGTGCCGCCCTCGACAAGTTCCTCAAGCGCAGTATCGATTTGATCAAATAAATGAGAAAAGAAAAAAGAGAAGCCGTAACGACTTCTCTTTTTTCTTGCCCTTTACTTTTGCGGAAGATGAGGGATTACCTCGCCTCTTTTGTTGCCACCGTTCTGCGAACGACGTTGCAACCCGGCTCGATGATGCCATCCCTATTTTGCGGAAGATGAGGGATTCAAACCCCCGATACCCGAAAGGGGTATACCGGATTTCGAGTCCAGCGCATTCGATCACTCTGCCAATCTTCCTAAATCTTGCAGCCGCCCAAATATAGGTTTTTGCGAAATGCGGTTGCAAAGGTAATACTATTTTTGTAAACAGCAAAAAACTTTTGAAAAAAACTCCATTTCTGTATAACATCACTATACTGTCATTCAGCTCAATTGTTTGTCATTCATCACAAATAACTGCAGAATATCCCAGATATTTGGCAGCACGGTTTTTCCCTTTTTATCTTTGCAGCGAGAAATCATTCGACGCAAATTTAAAAACAATACGATTATGAAAACGATGAGATTGGCAGCAATGATAGCTGCACTAATGATGAGTTTGGTAAGTTTCGCTAATGTACTAGATGTAAGCGGAAAAGTAATCGATGAGAACGGCAACCCCTTGGAGTTTGTGAATGTGGTTCTCTTGTCGCTCCCCGACTCCACCTTCATTCAAGGTGCCACTACCAATGAGCAAGGTGAGTTCAATATCACGACCGACATCAACGACGGTGTGCTGAAGGTGAGTTGTGTAGGCTACGAGACCCGATATGTTACAGCGGCCAACGGTCTGACCATCCAGATGAAAGATGACGCGACGATGTTGGGCGAAGTCGTCATCAAGAGTCCACTGCCCAAAACCTATGTAAAAGGTGATGCGATGCGTACCACCGTTGCCGGAACCATTCTGGAGAAAGCCGGAACCGCTTCCGATATGTTAGACAAGATTCCTTCTCTGGAAGCTTCCAACGGTGGTAGCGTAAAGGTACTGGGCCGAGGCGATGCCGAGGTGTATATCAATGGCCGTCAAGTGCGAGACATGAACGAGCTGACGCGCTTACGTTCCGATCAGATTCAGCACGTAGAGGTGGTGCAGAACCCTGGTGCACGCTATGCGGCATCCACCAAGGCCGTTGTACGCATCACGCTGAAGAAGGCTCAAGGAGAGGGATTCAGTTTTCAGGACAACCTGATGGGTATTTATCAGTATAGCTACACCCTGACGAATAATCTCGACTTGAACTATCGTACGGGCGGCCTCGACATCACCGCGTCATTCTGGGCAGGCCGGTATGGACACACAAAAATGTTGCAAGACAACCACCTATATTATTATGTAGGTCCTGACCGCATCGAAAGTATCACAAGTCAAAACGGCAAAAATGTCTGGAAGGGCTGGTCGCCGCAGTTGCAGGTCAACTATATGATCAACGAGAATCACATTTTTGGTGCGTTCTACAAATACGACCGTCATCCCAGCACCGATTTCCACGACAGTTTCTTTACCGATAACTACGAGAACGATGTCTATAAGGAACATTCTGAAAGCGATATCACACAGAGCGACCGTTTCCGAAAGCATATTTTCAATGCATACTATAATGGCAAAGTGGGAAATCTGAGCATTGACCTGAACGTCGATGGTTTGTTTGACAAGACCACAACCCCAGGAAAAACGATAGAACAGACCACAGATGTAACGGGTGCAACAACAACCCGTTCTATTGAGAGTAATACCAATAGCGGCAATCATTTCTGGGCCACGAAGTTAATATTCGGCTATCCCGTCTTAAAAGGAAACCTCTCTATTGGCGGTGAATACTCTCACAATCACCGCACCGATGCCTATACCTACCATGCATCAGAAGAGGTTCCCGTGCAGGCTACCGATACGGAAATCAATGAATCGTCTGCAGCTGGTTTCGTAGAATACGGACGTGCCTTTGGAAAGGTTTTTGCACAGGTGGGACTTCGCTACGAGCATTTGAAGAACGATTACTATAACTTCGGAAAGCGCGACGATGAGGTTTGCCGCAATTACGGCGACTGGTTCCCGTCAGCTGTAATCTCTGCCCCCATCGGCAAAGTACAGTTGTCACTCTCCTATCGTCGCGACATCCAACGTCCGCATTATAGTTCGCTGACCAGTTCGACCATCTACATCAACCGTTACACCTACCAGAGCGGCAACCCGTATCTGAAACCTACTTATACGCATAGCATTGTGCTCAATGCTGCCTATAAATGGATGAATATGACACTGAACTACGGTCGTATCAAGGATTCTGAAACGGTATCTACAGAACCGTTCCCCGGCTCTACCGACCCGTTGATCAGCCTCGTACGTCCCATCAACAGCAAGGAGGATTTCGACCAGCTGTCTGTCAACTTCTCCGCCAACCCTGTTATTGGATGCTGGCATCCTGCATGGTCTGCTTTCGCAGTTTTCCAAAACTACAAGACGCCTTGTGCTGACGGTTCCATCAAAACACTCAACCATCCCTATCTCAGTCTGGTGTGGAAAAACGACTTCGAATTGCCCAAGAACTTCCGGTTGAGTGCCAATATGGTTTGGAGTACCTGTGGAGATTACAACAACTTCCGCATCTCCACTCACAAGTTCAACACCTCGCTGGGCATCCAACGCGACATCAACCTCCGTCGTCTGGGCACGATGACATTCGACCTGCGATGCTACGATATCTTCAACTCCGACAAGTCGGCAGCCACCATCTATGGTATTCGCGAAATAACCACCACCAATCCGGCCCGTCGGACCTTTATGCTCAACATCACCTGGAAGTTCAACGAAGCACGTAGCAAATATCGCGGTTCTGGAGCTGGCGAAAAACAAAAACAAAGAATGTAATAAACTTTTTGGTGGTTTCAATATGTTGTAGTATTTTTGCAGTGTGAAAATGCTACAACATATTTTTTTTATCAAACACCTTATAAAATGAAACAGTACAGACAATGGATGATTGCGTTCATCTTGATTCTTTCGGGCGCATTCTCGTATGCCCAAGTGGTTGTATATCCCGACCCGTTCCTGACAGACGAAACGCGTCCTGACGGTACCAAGTTCCTGCCCAATCCGCCGGATGTAACAGATCCCGCCTTCTGCAACGACTTCTACTTCTACCAGTGGGGAAAGTTGCAACGCGAGACAGCTTTCGGAGAACAATCCAAAAAAGACGGACCGATGGAACTCTATGAAGCTTTTTCTGACGTCTTCGGTATGACCATCAGTCCTGCTTTGACACCAGAGATTAACAAATTAGCGGGTGGTGCAAGCGGCGATGCCCATCGTGCCAACAAGCGTGCAAAGAACTACTTCCAGCGCAAGCGTCCTTTCGTACAGTTTGCCGAACCGTCGTTAGTACCTGAGACAGAAGAAGAGGAAGCCAAAGACTACAGCTATCCCTCTGGACACGCCACACGCGGATACGTCTATGCGATGACGTTAGCACTGATCGAACCGGATTCTGCCAATGTGCTGATGAAACGTGCTTACGACTATGCGCTTGGCCGCGTGGTTACCGGCTACCACTATAAGAGCGACATCGACGCTTCAGCCATCCTTGCTGCCGCCGTCATGGGTGCCCTTGCCGGCAACGACGCCTTCCGCAAGCAACTCGACAAAGCCCGCAAGGAATATGCCCGGCTGAAAAAAGAGAAAGCAAATTAGTTGAGAGTACCTATGAGTAGGAAAAAGGGGTTGATAGCGCTGTCACCACTGATGGTTTTCATCGTGATGTATCTCGTCACCAGCATCATCGCCGGCGACTTCTACAAGGTGCCCATTACGGTGGCATTCATGTTTTCAAGCATCTATGCCATCACCATCTCTGGCGGTCTGTCGCTGACGAAACGCATCCAGACTTTTTCTAAAGGAGCAAGCACGGAAAACATGATGCTTATGTTGTGGATATTCGTGCTGGCTGGAGCATTTGCCAATTCTGCGAAAGAAATGGGGAGTGTGGATGCGACCGTTGGACTCACCCTGTCTATTCTCCCCTCTTCTATGTTGCTGGCCGGACTCTTTGTTGCTGCCTGTTTTATATCCATCTCCATCGGTACCAGCGTAGGCACGATCGTTGCGTTGACGCCTATTGCTACGGGGGTAGCGCAATCGGCAGACATCCATATGGCATTGATTGTTGCTGTGATTGTGGGGGGTGCATTTTTCGGCGACAACCTGTCGTTTATCAGCGATACGACAGTTGTGGCAACCCGTACACAAGGTTGCCGAATGATTGACAAGTTCCGCGTAAACTCATTCATCGTGCTGCCAGCAGCCCTGATGATTCTCATCCTTTATCTGGTCATGGGCGCACAGTTAACATCACCCACAAACATTCCCCCCGTGAACCCTGTGAAAGTGATTCCTTATATTGTTGTCCTCATCTGTGCCATATTTGGCATGAATGTGATGGCAGTATTGGTTATCGGCATCCTGCTGACAGGTGTGATTGGTATGATAGACGGCACCTATGATTTGTATGGTTGGTTTGGCAGTATGGGAACTGGTATCGTCAATATGGGCGAACTCATCATCATTACAATGATGGCTGGCGGCCTGTTGGAAATCATCCGTGCGAATGGCGGTATCGACTTCCTGATTAGCAGGATGACACGCCACGTCAAGAGCAAACGCGGAGCAGAACTGTCGGTGGCGGCGCTTGTGAGTATGGTGAATGTATGCACTGCCAACAACACGGTAGCTATCCTGACCGTTGGAGGAATTGCCAAACAGATTGGCGACCGATACGGAGTAGATAGTCGGAAGATGGCAAGCATCCTGGACACATTCTCCTGTTGCATACAGGGAATGTTACCCTATGGTGCCCAGATTCTGATGGCAGCAGGACTGTCACAGATTAATCCTATCGAGATTATACCTTATTTATATTATCCGCTGCTGATTGGCGTTTGTGCACTACTCGCCATCCTGCTGCGATATCCGAAAAGGTATAGTTAGGAAGCCTACCCCCACCCCCTCCCTAAAGGGATGGGAGAAGGGAGCGAGGGAGAAGGGAGCGAGGGAGAAGGGAGCGAGGGAGCGAGGGAGCGAGAATAGAATTCGTAATATTGTAAAATTGTAAAATTGTAAACTTGTATAATACATCGTGGATATTATCAAAAGAAATTTTTTCAGATTGTTGCGTTCTGGTGCTTTCAATGAAAAGGAAGCATTAGAGCCGATGTCGGCATTCAAATGGCGCAGACTGTATCAGATGGTGGAAGGACAACGGGTAGAAATCGCTTTTGCCCGCGGTGCCTACAACAACGGGTACGACGAGTCGCTCAATATACCCGACGACTTACTGAAAATCATTGGCGACAAGAGCCATGAGAACTTGATGCCCCAAGCGTCGTACTTTGCGGTGACTCCTGAACTGCGAAACATCATCTTGAATCGCAAGCTCAAGAAAATCTATAACAATGAGCGCCATAGCATCGACACATCGGTTGAGACACTGGAATTGTTGACGATTATCATCGACAACGTGAACAGTGTGCTGAACAAAGGACTTAGCATGAGCGGTATCATTCAGTTGGGGGTATATCTGCGAAACAAAGGTCATCGGGTGGACTTCATCAAGTTGGAGACTTGGCTCAAACAATTACACATGCAGCGTATGGCACAACTACAAGGAAGCATTTTAATGGCAGTCTTCGGATTCGAGCAAGACGAGTTGCCGTTTGTGGAAAAAGAAGAACCGTCGGCCTATAAACTGACGATGCGTGCTGTAAGCAATCTTGCTAAAGATACCGCCAAAGAATGGCATTTCCGCCAGAGCAGCGCAGGATTTGTTCAAAACAACTCGGCTGTCCTGCGACGCAACCTTCGCAGAAGCATCCGTTATGCCGGTTATGCCCCGTTGGAAACGACCAGCAACTTTGTCAGCAACTTTGTCAGGAGTCTGTCTGAAATTGAGGAGTAGAGATGTTTGAGCGTTAATAAACTGTAAAAAAGGCCAATAGAAACGCAAGGATACGATAAAATCGCCAAATAAACTATATCTTTGCAGGATATGAATACAAAACGACAACTGCTTACCATGATCATATCGCTGGTCGCCATCTGCGCATCAGCACAATACAGAATACAGTGCGAGGACACGTGCAGCCATATTCACGGCATCGACATGAGTCACTATCAAGGCAAAGTGTTCTGGGAATCTGTTGGCGACAACCACAAGATGAGTTATCTCTACTTGAAGGCATCAGAGGGAAGCGATAATATCGACAAACGCTATCAGGAGAATATCTATCTGGCGAAACGCTACGGACTGAAAGTCGGTTCCTACCACTTCTATCGCCCACGCCGCCCACAACAGGAACAGTTGACAAATTTCCGTGCTCAGTGCCGTCCGGAAGATCAAGACCTGATTCCGATGATTGACGTAGAGACCAAAAGCGGTATGCCTACACGAGAATTTGTAGATTCTCTGCAGAAATTTCTCATCTTAGTGGAAAAAGAATACAAACAGAAACCGCTGGTTTATACCGGAGAGAATTTCTACAACAGCTATTTGGTGGGCGAACTTGATGGCTACAAACTGATGATTGCCCGATACAGCGCAAAGGAACCTGTTCTGAAAGACGGTCGAGACATCTATGCATGGCAATATACCGGTAAAGGTTCCCTGGAAGGTGTCGTTGGCTATGTGGACAAAAGCCGACTCATGGGGCGTCACAGCCTTCGCGAAATACGATTCAGAAAGTAGCAATGCTTTCCATTCAAAACAAAGTTTTCATTCTCAATTTAATTAAGCTATGGCAATTTTCAAGTGTCCGGAATGTGGACACATGGTCAGTGATAAAGCCCCCCGATGCCCGGGATGCGGCATAGAGATTACACCTGAACTGTTGGCGGGTAAAAAGGATAACACTTCCCAAACGATTGATGAAGACACCCAACCCGTAGTTGAGGAACCACAGGTAATCGTCAAACAGCCCATTGTGGAAGAGCCGAATGACGAAGACCCCGTTAGTGCAATTCCTGTTGTCAACAGCTATCCGATAGAAGAGCCTGTAAAAACGAATGTTCCCTATCAGAAAACAGAAAACAAAAAAAGGAACAGTCACATTGCACTTTTCATCTCACTTTTAGTAGCTGCTGTTATTTGTGGTCTGATGCTCTATTTCTATCAAAAAGCAACCGACAACAACGAGCAGCAAGACTATCTCATAGCACTGAAATCGCAGAATACACTTACCCTGCAAAGTTACCTCGACACCTATCGTAACAGTGCTCCTACCGAACACCTTGATGCCATCCGTTCACGATTGGAACAGTTGAGAAGTGCAGGCGAAGAATGGACAAATACACTGATTGCCAATTCACGTTCACAATACGAAACATATCTGCAGACTCATCCCGACACGCCTCATAAGGCTTTTATTCTCAACAAAATAGACTCATTGGATTGGGAACACGCAAAAGGACTCGACAATGTGGAGGCATACGACAACTATTTGGAGCAACATCCGTCAGGCCGATATGTCACCAATGCGGAAAGTGCCATGAAGAAGTTACGCCTCACACTGATAGAACCAGAGGAAAAGCAGAATGCACAGAATGTCATCAAACATTTCTTTCAAGCAGTGAACTCAAAAGACAAAACGCGTCTGCTCGAAAATACAACACCCGTGATGTCGTCTTTATTAGGCGAAACGGGTGTCGGTTCCGACAAAGTGGTAGAGTTTATGGATAAGATGTATAAGGAAGATGTCACGAACCTCAACTGGTACCTCGACCCCATCAACGCTATTGAGAAAGAAGAGATTGGAACCGGCGAATATCAATATAAGATTCAGGTACCAGCACGTCTGCGTGTAGCTCACGGTAACGAAGTAACAGAAACCCGTTATCGCATCAATGCCACCATTTCGCCAGACCAGAAAGTATCGGCCTTGAACCTCGTAAAACTTTCCCAAGCAGAATAAAAAAAGACCACAAACGTGGTCTTTTTAGTTTTCTCGCATTTCACGTAGGAGTTGTTTCTGACGTTCTGTCAGATTCTTAGGCAATTGAACATTGTACGTGATAATCAAATCACCATACGTGCCATCACCACGATTATACCCCTTTCCACGCAGGCGTACCTTTGTGCCGTTTTGCGTCTCTGGTTTCACCTTGAGTTTGACTTTCTGTCCACCGTTCAATTGAATCATCACTTCACCACCCAACAAGGCTGTATATAAGTCAATGTTCACATTGGCGTTCATCTCACCCGTACTCTGGCGACCGCTGAAGCCGCCAGCTGAACGATGTGAGGCACCTTTATGACCAAACAGTTCCTCGAAGAAACTGCTAAAGCCGCCACCACTGAAGCCGCTAAAGTCGAAACCCTCAAAAGGTGAACCACCACCCCAATGGAATCCGCCGCCACCACTTTTCTCATAGGCATCAGCCTGTTGCCAGTTTTCGCCATACTTATCGTATTTCGCACGCTTTTCCGGATCGCCAATCACCTCGTAAGCCTCCGACAAAGCCTGAAACTTTGCCTTTGCCTTCGGATCATTGGGATGTAAGTCTGGATGAAACTGCTTGGCACGTTTCCTGTAGGCTGCACGAACATCCTTCTGCGGAATGTTCTTGTCAACTCCCAAAATCTTGTAATAGTCAATAAATGCCATATCTTGTCCTCCTTGTTTTTAATGTGTCATACTAAAAAATTCCCTGCAAATTGTATGCCGAACTGATTATTTTGCGTATATTTGCAGACACAAAACCTGCCTGATTATGAAAAAACTACTTATCATCAGCCTCATGATGGCATTCATACCCATTCAAATAATGGCACAGAAGGAAACCGTAACGCTCAGAATCATTGAAACAAGCGATGTTCATGGATGTTTTTTCCCATACGATTTTGTAGAGGGAAGAGAACTGAAAGGTACGTTGGCGCGTGTATCTTCATACGTCAACAGTCTGCGCAAGAAATACGGGAAGAACGTCATTCTTCTCGACAATGGTGACATCCTGCAAGGACAACCAATATGTTACTATTCCAACTACATCAAGACGGAGGAAAAAAATATTGCAGCGGAAGTGATCAACTATATGCAATATGACGCACAGACCTTCGGCAATCATGATGTGGAAACAGGACATGATGTTTATGACAAGTGGATAAGCCACGTTCAATGTCCGATGTTGGGTGCCAACATCATTGACAAAACGACAGGAAAGCCCTATGTTCCTCCCTACACGATACTCAACCGAGACGGCATAAAGATTGCAATCATCGGGATGGTGACACCAGCAATCCCCAACTGGTTGCGTGAACCGCTATGGAGCGGACTAAAATTCGACGAAATGGTTTCTTCTGCCAAATACTGGATGCAACATGTACAGCAGCATGAACAGCCCGATGTCGTCATCGGTCTGTTCCACAGCGGCTGGGATGGCGGTATCACCACGGATGCATACAGCGAAGACGCGACAAAGCTGGTGGCTGAGCAGGTGCTGGGCTTCGACCTGATACTCTATGGGCACGACCATATTCCAGGCAATCGGATTGTGATGAATAAAGAAGGTAAAGCTGTTGTCTGTTTAGATCCTTCCAATAATGCAAAGAAAGTGGCTGACGCAACCATTACCATTACAAAAGAAAAAGGAAAGGTTGTTGACAAGACGGTGAAAGGAACCTTGGTTGATATGCAGGAGCAGCCTGTTGACGAGAAGTTCGTCAACCATTTTAAACCTTTCATCGATGAAGTCAATCAGTATGTGAGTCGTCCTATTGGATATCTGGCACACAGCATCTATACACGCGACTGCTATTTCGGTAGCAGTGCCTTCACAGACTTTATCCTCAATATGCAGTTAGACATCACGGGAGCCGACATCGCCTTCAATGCCCCACTTGCTTTTGATGACTGTTTGAAAGAAGGTCCTATCACAGTAGCCGATATGTTCAAACTCTATAAGTTTGAGAATCAGCTCTATGTGATGAAACTGACAGGTGAAGAAATACGCAAACACTTGGAGATGTCGTACGACCTGTGGGTGAATACGATGGCTTCACCCAAAGACCATCTGCTGCAACTCAGCGAGAAAACCTTCAACGACCAGCAGCGTCTGGGATTCAAGCATTTCTCGTTTAACTTCGATTCTGCTGCAGGCATCGACTATGAGGTAGATGTGACAAAACCCGACGGGCAGAAAGTACGCATCCTGCAGATGAGCAACGGACAGCCGTTTGACGAGAAGAAATGGTACCGTGTAGCTATCAACAGTTATCGCGGCAATGGTGGAGGTGAATTGCTGACCAAAGGTGCTGGCATTCCACAAGACTCGCTTACCAGTCGCATCGTCTGGGAAAGCGAACGCGACCAGCGCTATTACCTCATGCAGGAGATTGAGAAGACCCAGTTCCTGGACCCCAAACCCAACAACAATTGGAGGTTCGTTCCAGAGGAGTGGACAGTTCCTGCTGCCGAAGCCGACCGCCTGTTGCTTTTCGGGGTAAATAGCACCCCTCAACCCTCAACCCTCAACTCACAACCTTCCTCCCTCCCTAACAGGGAGGGTCGGGGTGGGTCTTTCACTCCAATTTTTAAACTCCCCATCACCTCCATCAAAGACCAAAACCGCAGTGGCACATGTTGGGATTATGCCACGATTGGTTTCTTCGAGGCTGAAATCCTTCGGAAGACAGGCAAGGAGTATAACCTTTGTGAAATGTTTGTAGCAAACAAGAACTATATGGACTGTGCCGTCTATCATGTTCGTATGCACGGAGATAGCCGTTTCTCACAGGGCGGCAGTTGCGACGATGTGCTGGAGGTCATCAAGCAACATGGTATCTGTCCTGAAGAGGCAATGCCCGCGCCAGGAACGCTGACCGGTGATTCATTGGCTAACTTCAATGAGTTCTTCAGTGTCTTGGAACCTTATATCGAAGCTGTTGCGAAGAACAAGGAAAAGCGCTTGTCTTCCCAATGGAAGGAAGGTTGTCAGAAAATCCTCGATGCCTATCTGGGCAAATGTCCTGATACCTTTATATATAAAGGAAAGACTTACACTCCCCTATCGTTTGCTGCAAGTCTGGGGTTAGACTGGAACGACTATGTCACGGTCAGCAGTTTCACCCATCATCCGTTCTATGAGTATTTTGCTATTGAAGCCCCCTACAAATGGCGATGGAGCCACACCTACAATGTGCCGATGCAGGAGATGATGACCATCATCGACCAGGCTGTGGAAGCAGGCTATCCTGTAGCTTGGGGAGGCGATGTCAGTGAGAAAGGGTTTGACAGAAAGGGATTAGCCGTACTCGACAATAAAGACATTGTTCCCACACAGGAACTGCGACAAGAGCGGTTTGACAACTGGCAGTCAACCTACGACCATGTGATGCTGATTTACGGTATTGCCAAAGATCAGGACGGCAAAGAATATTATATGGTGAAAAACTCTTGGGGCGAATATGGCGACTATCAAGGTACGTGGTATATGTCGAAAGACTTTATTGCCCTCAACACCACCTACATCTTCCTCAATAAAAAAGCAATAAACATTAACCAATAACCAATAAACATTAACCAATAACCAATGCCCCACTGGTATCTATTTTGCAAAACAGAACTATTATTGGAAAAACTCCCTGATGGCAGCTATACCATTCCATCAGGAGAAACACCGCCCGTTCCCCTCAAGGAGTGGCACACAGTTCACAATATCACACCTTTGGATGAGGGCGGCATCGAGGTGAAAGCAGTACTCTTAGACCAACCGCCCACCGAACGCTTGAAAGAGAGCTACGAAATGTGCGGCCTTCGCCAATCCTATTATAAGCTCCCCACCGACCTTTACCTGAAAGCCGGCAAATGTCAGGAGATATTGTATTGGGATTTCAACACAAAGTTTTGTGGTGTTTGCGGAGCACCCATGAAACTGCATACCGATATCTCCAAACGCTGTACCAACTGTGGGAAAGAAGTGTGGCCTCAACTGGCTACCGCCGTCATCGTGTTGATTCATAAGAAACCGCAACATCCAGGCGAACAGGAACAGGTGCTGTTGGTACATGCTCGCAATTTCCGTAGTGACTTCTATGGTTTGGTTGCCGGATTTGTCGAAACAGGCGAAACGCTTGAAGAAGCCGTCCATCGCGAGGTGATGGAAGAAACGGGTATCACTATCGACAATCTCCGTTATTTCGGCAGTCAGCCTTGGCCCTACCCTTGTGGACTGATGGTGGGATTTCATGCTGACTATGTCAGTGGCGACATCCATCTGCAGCGTGAAGAACTCTCCGGTGGTGCCTGGTTCACGAAAGACAACCTGCCGCATATACCTGAAAAACTCTCCATTGCCCGCAAACTCATCGACAGTTGGTTGGGGGGTTAGGAGACCCCCTCTGGCTCTTTCGCAATATTGCGGTATTCCGTAGGAGTCAGTTTGTAGTGCTCACGGAAGAGCGTATTGAAGTGGCTGCGGCTGACGAATCCGCTATTTATCATGATGTTACCGATGGTGTCGTTGGTATCAGTCAGCAACTGTGCTGCATGGCGCAGTCGCCAGTCGTCAATGAAGTCGCCGATAGACTGTCCGTTGGCACATTCACGGATGGCATCGGCCACCAGGTTGTAGTTGGTACCCAACAGTTGCGCCATTCCGTCACGGTTCATGTTGCTGTCGGTATATGGCTTCTGTTCCCTCATCAGGCTGACAATACGCTGGTATAATTTCTGCGATGCTGAGAGGGCTGCATCGGGAGCCTCTTCCAACGCCTGCTCAACCTCCTTTTCTTTCTTCAGAATCTGCTGGATGGTATCATACAGGTCGCGGTTGCGCTCATTGAGTCTTCGTTTGTCAATCATAATGCGCATGAGCGCAAGTCCGCTTAACAGGAGAATGACAACCAGTGCAATGATGATGACAAGTTGGATACGTTTGGTGTTTTCCTTCTCCTGCAGCGCCATTTCAGCCTCCTGCGTTTTGAATTTCACTTCAAACTCCTCAGCCCTGTTGTTGCGTTCGTGGGCCGTGATACTGTCTTGAATGACAGAAGCCCGTGTGGCAGCCTCGAAAGCCTGTCGGTAGTCGCCCAGATTCTTATACAGGTTGGCCTTGCTGACGAACAGTGTGCGATAGAACGTTCCTATGGTGTCGCCCTGTTGCTGCAGATATTCCTCATGTTGTTTGCAGAGCTGTTCAACGCGCTCTTTGTTGCCCGTTTTCACGTAGTATGGCAGGATGTTGAACTGTCCGGGAGGAGTTTGTGAGTAAGCACTCTTCTCATAGTTTTCTGCAGCACGTCGAGCCTCGTCCATGTTGCCCAGTTCAGCCTCGCTGCAGGCCAGCACACAATATGCCCCACCCCGTTGTTTGTCGTAGTATCCCTCAGGCATTTCGATGCCATTCTTCTCCATCTCATCGACATAGGCGAGTCGTTCGCGGCACACCTTTGCCCCTTCAGCATATTTTTTGTTTTCGCTCAGTCTCTGTGCCAGCAGACTCATGTAGTATGAAGCCTTTGGTTTTGCCTTTTGGTCATCCAGTTCCTTGATGATTTCGATGGCTTTCCTCATATATGTCTCCCCGGAACCCGGCCGCTGTGTCTCCATAGCCGATCCGGCCACGGCATAGAAAGAAGCCTCCATGCGTTTGATGCCGCGCTGTCGTGCCAGTTCGATGCCTTCCAGAGCTGCGTCCAAAGCCTCTTCAGCCTTGTCTTCCGACATACAGAGCGTGCAGAATGCGTCGAGAGTAGAGAGATAGACGTCGCTGGTATGGTCCAGTCCCTGGCGGTCCAACACCTGTCGCATATAGTATCGTCCCTTTTTATGGTCCTGCATACCCGTGTTATACACGTATCCTCGCATCATATTACAACTGTCAACAGTCATCGTGCCTTTTATCTCAGCAGTATCGATAAGTCCCAGGCACCGTTCAGGTTCCTTGACGAAATACTTGTTGATATATTTATAGGTGTAGATACTATCGGCATCTGATGACGGCAGTGCTGACGGTGCTTTTTTCTGACCTTCGCCACAAGCAGTAAGTGCCAGCAACGCGACGGCAAAGTAAACGAGTTTTTTCATATTCGTAGTTTTTTATTTGCAAAGATATGATTTTTTCTTGATGACCTTATCACTCTTTTTCACAAAAAATCAGTTTGTGCGCCATGAGAACAAAATTGTGCGTTGTGAGAACATACTCTCGTGTTATTATTCTTACTTTTGCAAACGAAAAGAGAAACTATTTCGACATTATTTGTTAGAAGAAGTAATTATATCGGAACATCAAGAAGTAAGTATAGACAGTGATGAAGGCCAACCGTGCACCATGATTGTAATCCAAAGAATTGGTGACGGACGCGAGAAGGAAATCTATAGAGCTGATATCCAACCGAACAGCACGTTTGTCTATCCTGCCCCATCAGGCATCTCTGCCGTTACCACCGAGCAGTCGGCAGGAAAATTTTACGACCTGCAGGGACGCCAGCTGAAAGGTAATCCCACACAGCGAGGTATCTATATTGTAAACGGAAAAAAAGTAGTGAAATAATTATGAGAAAGTATTTCGTATTTTTCGTGCTCTTCCTGCTGAGCATCGGCAGCTGGGCACAGCAAGTATCACCGGAGCAGGCTAAGGAAATAGCCTCGAAGTTCCTGAAGGCCAATTACTCCCGAAGGAACATCAAGCGCAACGCTCCGGCAGTCAGCACTATGAAGACAGATGTTGTATTTGAAGCCACAGACACATCGGGCCAGCCCTACGTCTATGCCGTCACCTCTACCCAGCAAGACGGTTTCGTGCTTGTCAGCGGTGACGAGCGCTTTGCGGAAGTATTAGGCTACACCGACGAAGGCACCTTCGACGAGAAGAACATGCCCGAGAACATGCGGGAATTTCTGCAGGGCTACATCGACGAAATGAAATATCTGGAGTCCGTCGACTACCAGCCGTCAACAACAGCGGATGCCCGCCGCAATGCCGCTGCTGCCAAGAGCGACATTAGTGCGATGGTGACCACCCAATGGAATCAGGGCGCTCCCTATAATGCCCAATGTCCTGAGGACCCATCTACTCATCAAACCTCTGTAACGGGTTGTGTGGCTACGGCGATGGCTCAAGTGGTGGCCTACCATATTAAGCACTTTCAAGATCAGGAACAAGGCAAGCTGACTTCGTTGAAAGCCGATATCCCTGGATATACTACGGCAACACATCACATTTCTGTTCCTATAATTACCGACCGTAACCTGCCAAACAGCAACTTGTTACTGAATTCGTATGCCAATGATGCGGGATCAGTTGATGAAAAGGCCGCTGTGGCCAAGTTGATGTATGACTGTGGCGTATCCGTGTATATGGACTACGCCAGCAG
>CADCPZ010000140.1 GCA_902803475.1 uncultured Prevotellaceae bacterium | reverse complement strand
GAAAATAAAGATGTGGTGGAGGTGATAGTGGAAGAAGACTTCCCTTTTGATAAGATTTGGGAGATGTATGACAAGAAAGTCGGCAATATGGCCGCTTTACGGGAAACGTGGAAGACGTTGTCTGCCGACGAAAAAAGAAAGATCTTCGAGTATGTGCCAATCTATGTGCGTATACGACCAGATAGGAAATATAGGAAGAACTTCGAGAATTTCCTCGCATGTCGCACCTGGGAAACTGAACCTATAACTCAAAACGAAATACTAAATGGAACCAAAAATTATCGGAACAGTCCTCAATCAAATGAAGCGAGAAGGGAACTTGCCCAGCAGAACAGCTTCCAACTCGTCTCAAAATTCCTTGGCGGAAGTGACGAACCTGCCGCCTGCTTTGATGGCGGTGAAGAAGGCTTATCCCACAGCTCCTGATCTCATATTGGCTATTAACCCTAGTCGCCAGCTGCAGATATGTACCGACCCAGAAAAGTGCTTGTTCGGAAAATCACCCAAACTGGAATCATTGAACACAATTTATGGGCAAGGTACAGCAGAAGCATGGTTAGTACCAGAGGTTGTTGATGTTTGTCAGTTTTGTGGGTTGAAGGAGATGCCGGACAATTATCAGTTGGAAAAGTTGGTCACCATTATCGCTGAGAAATATAAATATCTGACTATTGATCAGCTACAACTGTTCTTCTATTGGTTCTGCTCAGCAAAATACCTGCATTTCTACAATTCATTTGATCCATTCGTAATCATTCGTAGCCTGGAACTATTTATAAAGGACATAAATGATGCAATATATAAACGTGAGGAAAGGGAAAAGAAAGAAAGAGAAGAACGTGAGCATCAGGAGTGGCTAAAGAGCAGGGGGAAAGCTTTAGAGTATCTTCATCAACATGACAAAGATAACACGTAACAAAGGACGGGCATCGGGCTTGCCCGTGCCACTTTTTTCAAGAGAGGGGCAGCCTAATACCCCAACCGACTATCGTCGTTGGGAGGTGTGCCACTTCAAGAGCAAGCTCAGGAACCATCATCGCTTCATCAAAGCCCCTCCAAAATAAACATTATAGACTGGCATCTGCAATGTACAACAAACGCCAGCTCGCTAAAAGCAGAGTCGTAATTCGATGGATAGATACGATATGTTTATTCGCTGTTTTCGTTCCACAAAAACGCTAAGCCTAATTAGCGTTAACTGCCATTAACGTGTAAAACATCCACCTCCATCGAGCTTGCTCGTTACCTCATTAAATGAGGTTTCTTGCTAGTCAAAGGAAGTGAGTTTTACAAAAAATCTAAGCCTAATAAGAGTTAACTTCCGTTAACACATTCTCGGCTTCTCGAATTCAGACTTTGGTGGAGCAAGCTCAGCCTAGGAAAGGGTGTAAAATCGGGGTGAGACAATTATACAAAAGTCAATGTCGCACGTCGATAATTGTACGAAAGCCAGTAGCTGCGTTTCAAGGAGTCTGACAGGAAGGAGCGGTCTACCAATTCTTTGGCCAATGGGTGTTCCGTAGCAAAGAAGTCCAATTCCCGTTTCAGCAATCTTTCGGACATACCAATTCGCCGTCCAAATTCCTCAAAGTCTTTTCTGCTTACTGTTCTTGTATCGGTCAATTGCATTCCTTCCTTAAACAATCCTTTATCAAGAGCGAATATACGTGGCATGCTCAAATGCAGACTGGTATTGATGAGGTCGTAGGCAGGGGTGAGGTGATATTCACCATCGCCTCGGTTGATAAGTGAGAAGTTCTTCAGGTGGGCATCATCATTCAGAGTAAGATAATTATACACAACAATGCGGAAGAACTTTAGGATTTCAACAGGAGCCGCCTTGACGTATTTGCGTATAATGTCTGCACACTCCTCGTAACTCAGGTTGCTATACTTGTAATCGCTGCCGCCGTTGGCATTAGTCAATCCTGCAAGTGAGGCAAAATCTTCTTGACTATATTTCTGTCCACCTGGCCCGACATCGAACCGACGGCAAAGATAGGCAGCTTCTCCGTCCTTGAAGAAACAGATGGAATTTGCTGCCGTTTCTATATGATAGACCTGCGAAGCCAACTGCATGGTCAGATGTTCATTGGCAGGACAATACTTACGG
>CADCPZ010000139.1 GCA_902803475.1 uncultured Prevotellaceae bacterium | reverse complement strand
GTTATTAGTGAAATTCAGGCTTTTCGTGACGTAATAATAATAAGTGGCACTTGATCCACTCTGTGCAGCACCAAGAATTTTTCCCTGGGTGGTACCCTCAGTGATGGCCGTCCAATCGGCCGAGGTGGTCTGCGTCTGTGCGTAAATCGACTCCCAGCCGTTTTGCGCCATTGCCCCGCTGCCGCCTGAGAAGGCACCCAGACCGAGGGCAAGCATTGTGAAAAGTAATTTTCTTTTCTTCATGTTAAACTTGTTTTAAATTGTTAAACGTTATTGTTATTGTAAGTTTCACTTCGTTGCACTTATAACCTCTTTAACTTCCTTCCTTCGTTTCCGTCACGAAACAGGCGACGAGGCCGTAGGTGATGGTAGGACGAATCCAGATTTCCGTGAGACTATACGTCGTGTATTCATCGAAAGGCTCCAGATAGATGTCCACATTGTAGAGCGTCGCAATGAGAATGTCGATGGCGCAGATAAGCCACAGGTTGCGTTTGGTATAGCTCTGCCAGTTTTTGCGCGCATAGAAGTAGGTGAGCGTGCAGAGCAGCAGCACCGAAAGCGTGAAACACGCGAGGTGCAGCCCATAATAAGCAAGTGGCGGTGGGAAGAGGATGTCGCGCAACAGCACCGTCATGCCCACCGAGATGGAGCACCAGTAGTTGAACCGGAGACTGTCGAGCCGGTTGAAGAAATACAACCCGATCATCGCCAGACAGGCGATATAGAACAGGTTGAGCACCAGTTCGGGCCACGTGTCCTTCAGCCCGTAATGGAAGACACCATAGAGCATGACACATACCGACATCATACCGGCCACGGCCGTGATGCCGATGTCGAATACTTTTGCGTTTTTCTTGAATCTTGTTTGCATATCTTTTTTGTTTTTTTAGTTGCTTCCTAGGTTTTCCTAGGCCCTCCTAGGTTTCTCCTAGGTCCTGCAAAGTCTCCACTCGCCAGACAAGGAAGGCAATGATGAACAGGGTGATGACCTGCGAGAGATACTCCCTCATCAGCTCACCGGCGTTCGAGATATAGATCACATAGACGATTAGGAGGCCGATGGCGAACACCAGGCTCTGCCATACCTCTTTGCGGTCCAGGTCGGCATAGTTGTTGCGCAGCCATCGCCCGTAACGCCAAATCCCATATCTATAATAGGTGATGAAGACGGCAATGACGAACAACTGCCAGTAGTGCGTCATCTCGAATCCCCAGAACGTGCTGCGCTGGGCAATGCCCACCACCGCAGCAACGACCACCGGCACCTGCATCACCAGCCAAGGCCACAGAGGCCGACGGTGATCCTGCAACATACAAAGCAGTACTGCCATTACCAGCGGCACCAGCGTTACGTAGTCCAGCATGATCACGATGATGGTGCGCACCAGCCAGTCATCGGCCAGCAACCACACGCCCACGCCGTACCACCACACGTGGCTCGCCGCCACTGCTGCCATCAGCCCTGCCGTCCATCGACGCAGTCGCTGACTCGATTTCACGTTGCCTGCAACCGCATTGACTCGCCTGAGGAGCAGATACAGACATGCCGTCAGCGCGATGATAGCCGCCCCAATGTAAAGCGCAATGAAGAACCCGTCTTGTAGTCCACTGTAGTCAAACATGCTTGTAGTCTTTAGGTATTAAGCTGCCACAAAGATAGGCAAACTTCTCCGTTTCGCCGCAATCGGAATGCCCCGCCGGAGCAGATTTATACGATTTGACAACATTTTGTTAATTTGACAAGTCGGATTGCATATTTGACAAGTTGGATTGCATATTTGACAACTCCAAATTGTTTGTTTGACAGGTTTCGCAATCTGATCATGAAAAAATCCAAAATTCCTCATTTTCCCCCATTTTCCCGATGAAATGGGCAAAAAAAATGCCGAAACTCCGTTTTTGGGAATCTCGGCAGAAATGATGTGATAAAAATATCAATCGGATTCGCGCATCCACGCTGTGACGCTTTGCCCCATGCGTTGCATGAAAGCACGGCTGAAGGTGCTGTAGCTGCGGAAACCGCTTTCCTGGGCAAGCTGCTGGGCGCTGACGGGCTGCCGGGAAGCAACAACTTCCTGGTAGCGGCTGATGAAATGGTTGATGCGCAGATTGTTGATATAACTGTTGTAAGTGATGCTCTGACGCGAGAAATACTGGCTGAGATAGAAGCGGTTCGTACCGACGGCCTGAGCCAGCTGCTGCAGCGTGAGGTCGTGCTGCAGGTAGAGCTGCGTACCCACGCAGTGCTCAGCCAACAGCTGTTCGATTTGGGCAAGGTCGATCGTAGCTGGCGCAGCCGTCGACTGCTCTGCCATGCTATGAAGTTGCGGCAATGTCTCCACGCGCCATAGCAGCAGACCGACAAGCACAAGTTCGATGAAATGGATGAGCCAGATTAACACCATGTCAGTAGCAAATACATAGAGGACGAACAGCAGCATACTGCCGAGCGCCACCGTCTGGCTCAACCACACCTTTTTGTTCTCCAGGTCGGCATAGTTGTCGTTCAGCCACCGCCCGTACTGTTTGATCATCACCACCATATATCCGGTAAAGAGCACGTAGAGCAACAGGATGTAATACACTGTCATCTGCTCAAGCAGACGACTGCTGGGATAGGCCATGAGCGCTCCCGCAAGCGCCACGAACGGCATTGCGATCACCAAGGCGGGCCACACAGGACGTTTGCGGTCTTGGAGCATGGAAAGCAGCGTGCCGGCGAAGGTTGTGAACAGCAACAGGCAGTCGAGCGTAGCGAGCACCAGATTGACCACAGATTGCATGTCGCTGGAGTAAATGTAGAACAGCAACCACCACACATGTGCCAATGCTGATACGATGAAAAAGGCCGCAGTCCATCGACGCAGCCGCACCGGCGGCGTAATATCTGGTACGAATGCATTGCCCTTACGGAACAACAGATAGGCAGCAGCAATGGCTGGCACCACTCCCGTTATACCATAGAGGATGAAAAACAGGACGGACTCGGTAGATAATTGCTCGAAAAACATCGTTTCTTTAACTAATGTTTTATCCTCCGAAGTTATCGTACATGATACTTTCTGGATCCACACCGAGGGAGTCGAGCATCTGAACGACGGCATTCGACATCGGACCGGGACCGCACATGTAGTACTCGATATCCTCTGGTGCCTCGTGGTCTTTCAGGTAAGTGTTGAACATCACCTGATGGACGAAGCCCGGTGTGTAAGCAACGCCTGCTGCGTCGGCTGCAGGATCGGGACGGTCGAGAGCGAGGTGGAAATGGAAGTTCTTGAACTCCTTCTCCAAGCCCAGGAAGTCGTCAAGATAGAAAACTTCATTCAAGGCACGTGCTCCATAGAAATAGTGCATCTCACGGTCGGTGGTATGGAGAGTCTTCGTCATGTGCATGATTTGTGCACGCAGCGGAGCCATACCAGCGCCACCACCAACCCATATCATCTCGCGCTTCGAGTCGAAATGAGGATGGAAGTCACCGAACGGGCCGCTCATCACTACCTTGTCGCCTGGCTTCAGGGTGAAGATATAACTGGAAGCGATACCCGGATTGACATCCATGAAGCCGCTCTTGTCGGCCTTGAACGGCGGCGTAGCGATACGCACGGTGAGCATGAACACGTCGCCTTCTGCGGGATAGTTAGCCATCGAGTAGGCACGGATGGTTGGTTCGGGATTGACACACTTGAGCGGAAACAGTCCGAACTTCTCCCACGAGGGTAGATACTCGTCGCCAATGAGCGATTTGTCGATATCTTTGTCGTAGTCGATGGAGAATGCCGGAATCTTGATTTGCGCATACGAACCTGGCAGGAAGTCCATGTGTTCGCCTGGAGGCAGCTGCACCTTGAACTCCTTGATGAAGGTTGCCACATTCTTGTTGGAGATAACGGTACACTCGTATTCCTTGACACCGAGGATGCTTTCATCGATGTGGATACTCATGTCGCTCTTCACCTTGCACTGACAACCCAGTCGCCAATGGTTCTTGATTTCCTTACGGGTGAAATGGGGCTTCTCGGAGTCGAGGATCTCTCCCCCACCCTCAAGCACCTGCACCTTACACTGTCCGCACGAGGCTTTACCGCCGCAGGCGCTGGGCAAGAAGATGCCGTTTTCGTTGAGGGTAGTCATCAACGACGAACCCTGCGCCACGTTGAGCGTACGGTCGCCATTAACCACGATATTCACATTTCCGCTGGGCGACAGGTATTTCTTCGCCACCAACAGCAGGACGACTAACAGGAGTATGGTTACGAGGAATACTCCGATGCTGTATGAAATAAATTCAATCATAGATACGCCTCCTAAATTTTAAGACCACTGAAGCACATCATAGCCATCGCCATGAGGCCTACGGTGATAAACGTAATACCTAATCCCTGCAGCGGCTTGGGTACGTCGCTGTACTGCATCTTCTCACGGATGGCACCCATCGCAACAATCGCCAGCGTCCAGCCGATACCTGAGCCGATGGCATAAGCAATGGCATCGACGATGGAGGTGATGGCCTGCGACTCCGGAGCACCTGGCTGTATGCGCTGCTGCATGAAGAGCGAGGCACCCATGATGGCACAGTTCACAGCAATCAGCGGCAGGAAGATACCCAGCGCGGCATAGAGCGAGGGACTGTATTTCTCGACTGCCATCTCCACGAGCTGTACCATACCGGCAATGACGGCGATGAAGAGAATGAAACTCAAATAGGACAGGTCGACGCCTTCAACAAGGCAATCAGGACCTAACACTTTCGTCTGCAACAGATAATCAACGGGAACGGTCACCAGCAACACGAAAGTAACGGCACATCCCAGTCCCAATGATGTCTTCACGTTCTTCGATACGGCAAGGAACGAGCACATACCGAGGAAGAATGCGAACACCATATTGTCCACAAAAATGGACCGGAAGAATAAACTTAATATATGTTCCATAATTATTTCTCCTTATAAAAGAATGCCCGATGAACCCAGATAACACATCCGACAAGGATGAGGGCCATTGCAGGCATCGTCATCATACCATTGTTTACATATCCTGCATCATAGGCTCCTTGAGGAATAATCTGGAAACCTAAGAGCGAGCCGCGTCCGAAAAACTCACGGAAAGCACCTACTATGACGAGAATCATCGCATAACCCAATCCGTTACCGATACCATCGAGGAACGAAGGCCACGGTTTGTTCATCATGGCAAACGCCTCAAGACGTCCCATCAGAATACAGTTGGTGATGATGAGTCCCACATATACTGAAAGTTGCACGCTCACATCATAGGCAAAAGCCTTCAGCACCTGCGACACGATGGTGACCAATGCTGCAACCACCACCAGCTGTACGATGATACGAATGCGGTTGGGGATGGTGTTGCGGATGAGCGAGATAATCACATTCGAGAATGCCGTGATAATGGTTACGGCAAGTCCCATCACGATTGCCGGCTTCAACTGCGAAGTCACGGCGAGGGCTGAACAAATTCCCAGTACCTGTCCCAATATCGGGTGGTCGGCATTTAGGGGATTTGTAAAGACCTCTCTATTTTGTTTACTGAATAATCCCATTTTGATTTACAATTTGACAATTTACGATTTACAATTTATTGTACAATTGTATTTATTTCCTTATTTTTTCAAGAACTCCTTGTACTTTCTTATGGTTTCACGAATCATGTTGCTCACACCATCAGAGGTCAGCGTAGCACCTGTAACGCCATCCACCTGAGTAGCTTCCTTACCCTCGTCTTTTTTCTTAACTACAGAAAGGGTATCGCCATCGACGAAGAGTTTCTTATTCTTGCCGAACTGCTCTTGCCAACTCTGGGAGTCTTTGATTTCTGCACCAAGACCAGCAGTCTCGCTCTCGTGGTTGAAATAGGCACCATAGACCGTTTGCTTATCATCGTTGATAGACAGGAAGCCACTGATGCCACCCCAAAGACCCATTCCTTTCATGGGCAGCACATATTTCTCCTTGCCGTCTATCTTTGCATAATATATATAAGGTACACGGTCCTTGCCTTCGCCGATAGAATCGATCTTGAAAATCACTGAGTCATATTTTTCGCTGGCGGCATCATCGTCAAGTCCTCGAATGTTCAATGAATACAGAATCTGTTTCTTCGTGTCGAGTGCAACATTCTTATCTTGCTTTTCTTTCAACGACTGTGACACGAATGCCAACAAGAAGGCAACGATGACCACGAGAATCGCTGAATAGATAATCGTATATGTATTACTGTTTGTTTTCATACTATGTCCTCCTTTTTATTTGTTAGCAACTCGCTTTGTACGTTTCGAGATGTTGCGCTGAACCACGCAGTAGTCAATCAGCGGCGCAAACATATTACCGAAGAAGATAGCAAGCATCATACCTTCTGGATAACCTGGATTCATCACACGAACGATTATCGCCAATGCACCTATCAGGAATCCATATACCCACTTGCCGCTTTCTGTACGGGCAGAGGTAACGGGGTCTGTAGCCATAAACACGGCACCAAAGCAGAAACCACCCAATACCAAGTGCTCATACCAAGGAAGTTGCGATGCAGGGAAATCCTGTGGATTCATACCGATATTGTTGAACAGCAATGCCATCACTGTACCTCCAATAAACACACTGAGCATCGTCTTCCAGGATGCGATACCTGTCCACAACAGGATGAAAGCACCAATAGCGATAGCGATGACGCTCGTCTCACCAATACTACCAGGAATAAGGCCTGTAATCATATCGCACAGAGAAGCCTGGATATCTTGTCCGGCACCGATCTGTCCGAGAGGTGTAGCAGCAGTAAGAGCATCAACTTTGTCGGGGCCAAAGCCCAAAATTTGATCAGTCGATACCCATACCGTATCACCTGTCATCTTCGAAGGATAGGAGAAGAAGAGGAACATACGTGCAGCCACAGCTACATTAAAGATATTCATACCTGTTCCACCAAAGATTTCCTTCGCGAAAATCACGGCGAAGGCGCAAGCCAAAGCCAACATCCACAACGGACAGTTGATGGGTACAATCATCGGAATGATAATACCGCTGACCAGATAGCCTTCCTGTATCTCCTCACCTTTCCATTGTGCCCAGGCAAACTCAATACCGAGACCCACAATGTAACTGACAAGTATCTTCGGCAACACAGCTAAGAAACCGTATGCGAACAAATCAAAAAAGGTTGCAGAAGTCAATGCACCTGCCAGTTTATATGTCTGATAACCAACATTATACATACCAAACAATAAAGCAGGCATTAAAGCAATGACTACGAAACTCATGATACGTTTCGAATCGATGGCATCATGGATGCTCACACCACTTTTCGAGGTTGTATTGGGTACGAAAAGGAACGTGTCGAAACCATCATACACACTACGGAAAGCATGCAGTTTGCCGCCTTCTTCGAAGTGGGGTTTCACCTTATCGAGATATTTTCTGAGTGCTTTCATTATGCATTCTCCTTTCTGAGGATGTCAAGACCCTCTCTAACGATTCGTTGTAGTTCCAGTTTCGATGAGTCAACAAACTCGGCCAGCGCAAAATCTTCTGGTGACACCTCGTAGATGCCTAACTGTTCCTGTTTGTCGATATCGCCTGAAATAATGGCTTTGATGAGATATTCACCATAGATATCCATCGGCAACACACGGTCGTACTCACCACTCATGATCATCTTACGCTCACCACCCTTGATGCGGGCATCGAGAGCATATTGCTTCTTCTTTCCAAAGAGCCAGGAGCAATAAGAACGGTTGGCAGAGAACTCCTTGAAACGAGGCATAATCCAACCTGCCAGTTCATCCACATCGTCGCCTTCTGGAATCACCGATACCTCTGAGGTGTGGGCACCCAGGAAGTCATCTAATGTACAAGGACGTCCCGTCAGCGGATTACCATTGATGATACGTACCTTACGAGCATCGTCGATATTGCCTTCGAGGAGAGCAGAAATGGGAGTTCCTACAAGTGCATCCATGTATGCTGGCTGCTTTACCTCACTACCTGCAATAGCAATGGTACGCATCAGGTTTACCTTACCTGTATTAAACAACCGGCCGAAGAAGATAACAGCCGTCGGATCAACAGTCCATACCACTTCTCCTTTGTTGACAGGATCGATGTGATTGACCTGCACGCCAACATTTCCTGCAGGACAAGGACCATCGAAGACGACTACTTCCACATCAGTAGCTTTGACCAGAGCTTCAGCCGACTGCATGCTGCCGATGCCGAGATACACCTTTGCCAACTTCGACAAAGCACAAAGACCTGTTTGGAAATCTTGCTCGTTGCCTTTCAGTTCTACTTCGAAATCGCCTGCCAACGGCATATCGCGTAAAGCAGACACGAAGATAGCCTTCGGTGTCGTATCAGGAGTTGTCGACACGGCATAAGGCAACTGGTTGATGTAACCGAACAGACCTGCATCTAACAGTTCCTGCTTCACTTCCTCGGCGGAAAGAGAACTGATGAGATGCTTGCCAAAATCTACATACACTTGCTCTTTGTCGGCTTTCACCTTCACACAGAGCACCTTTCGTCGCTCACCACGCACTACAGCGGTAACGGTACCGCTTACTGGTGAGGCGAATTTCACGTCGGGACAGTTCTTGTTGACAAACAAAGCGTCCCCGGCTTTCACTCTGTCACCTTCTCGGACAACCACTTTCGGCGTCACACCCACAAAATCATCTGGGACGAGTGCATACTCGTCAACGGTTTTCATGGGTAGTTTCGTCTCTGTGGCGCAGCCTTTCAGGTTTACGGTTAAGCCTTTGCGTAACTTGATTACTTTTGCCATAAATATAGGTTTATATATTTCTCAATCGAAATTAATAGGTGCAAAAATAGTAAAAAAAAGATAGAAAAAGCAGAAAAACAGAAAATAGTTGCAATTTGCCAAAGAATTTTTGTAGTTTTGCATACTCGAAATGGCAAAATAGCCCATTGAGGGGCAAATAGATGAAGAAAATCAAGAGAATCATCAGCGGCATTATCTGGACCATCGCAGGTATGGTCCTGTTGTTGTATGTGCTCCTACGAATACCTGCCATTCAGCAACTGATTGGCAACCAGGTGAGCAGTGCCATCGAGGACAAGCTCGGCACAAAGGTATCAGTGGGAAGAGTGGATATAGGATTACTCAATCGCATTACAGTTGATGATGTGCTCATCTACGACCAACAGCAGAAAAAAATGTTGCAGGCTTCACGCATCGCTGCGAAAATAGACCTGATACCACTTACCGAAGGGCGCATATCCATCTCTTCGGCACAACTCTTCGGCCTGCATGCTATCCTATACAAGCAAACAGCTGATGCCAAACCCAACTTCCAGTTTGTAATCGACTCGCTATCGACGAAGAAAAAAGAGAAAACACCCCTCGACTTGCGCATCAAGTCGCTGGTTATCAGAAACGGAAGAGTACAATACGACCAATACGACCAACCCAAGACTGCAGGACGGTTGTCGCCCTACCATATTGATATGAGGAACATCAGTTCACATCTGATGCTCAATGCCCTCACCGACGACTCTCTTTCGTTGAATCTGAAGAAGCTGTCGATGCAGGAACTGTCGGGGTTAGACATCCGTGTGATGAGTATGAAAATTAACGCCAACAAGAAAAAAGCGGTAGTCGAAGACTTCTACCTTCAGCTGCCACACAGTGAGATGACCATCGACCAGCTGCGAGCTACCTACAACATGAAGGACGGAAAGCTCGACAAGCAGTCACTTCACTATGCAGCAAATCTCAAGCACTCTGAAATCACACCATCGGATCTAACCTGTTTGGCTCCTACGCTGAAGAGCTTCAAAAACAAAATCTATATCCAGACAGCCGTGACGGGAACCACCAAGTCTCTTGCTGTCAACGATTTGGATATCTCCTCTCAGACAGGCTCCATCCGTTTGCAAGCCAGCGGAACAGTCAACGACCTCAATAGCACTCCATTATGGAATGTGGCTGTGAAGAATCTGCACCTCAGTGCAGACGGCATTTCTTTCCTGACACAAAATATGGAAGGACGCAACGTGACGATTCCGAAAGAGATTGTCAGGATGGGCAACATCTCATTCAAAGGCAACCTAAGCGGTCACGGAAAGGTTTTCAACGGAAAAGGCGACCTACAGACGGATGCGGGCAATGTCAACCTTGCATTAGGTCTCGACGGACAGGATTTCCAGACAACGCTGAAAACGACAAGCATCAACCTGCAGCGGATACTCGACAACAACCAATTGGGACAAGTCGTTGCGGATATCCAAGCACACGGAAAACTGGGTTCTTCGCCTGTCATCACAGCTAAAGGTGTCGTCAGCCGTTTCGACTACAACGGCTATAGTTTCCGCGATATTCACATCGACGGTACTTATCAGAACGGACAGTATGACGGATTGCTTGCCATCAATGATCCGAACGGTAAGATTGATTTCGACGGCATCATTTCAACACGCGACAACCGCTATCTCGTCAAGGCGAACATCCAGCATTTCAATCCTTCTGCTATGAATCTGACCAGTCAATGGAAAGGGCATGTTTTCGATATGAATATCACTGGCGACATTACTGGCAGCACCATCAACAACGCCAAAGGAACGCTCGACATCAGAGGATTCAATATGCGTGGCGGCAAGAAAGATTATACCCTCGACTACCTGACGGTGAAGACGGGCTACGAAAATCAGGCACGCATGATTGAATTGCAAAGCGACTTCGGAACGTTGTCTGTCAACGGACAATACGAGTTCAAGACGCTTGCCAACAGTTTTACACGACTCATTGCCTTGAAGCTTCCCACCTTTCCTGGGCTGCCCAAGAACATGGCTCCCTCTCACAACAATTTCACCATCAATGCTGATATCTATCGGTCCGATTGGTTGAATGTTTTCTTCAATCTGCCACTCACGCTGACGGAACAAGTACATATCGAAGGGGTTGTCAACGACAAGGAACATCGCATGAATGTGCAAATCGATGCACCAGCATTTACCTATGACGACAAAACCTACCAAGACGTACACCTGCTGTTGGATACGCCCGATGATGTGCTGCATGCCAACCTAAAACTCAAACAGATCAATGATAAGGGTACACAGATTGACATCAATGCCAATGCGATTGCGCAAAACAATCTGCTGACCACACAATTAGCATTCAACCATCATGGCAAGAAGCCCATACGAGGCGAAATCAGTGCCGACACACAATTCTACCAGGCGGAAAGCGGAAAGAATGCAGCTCACATCGTCTTCCACCCCTCTGACATTGCCATCGGAGACACCATCTGGGAGATTCAACCCAGCGACGTCATCTATTCGGCTGGCGAACTGAACATCGACCACTTCCAAATCAACCACAACAAACAACATATCATCATCGACGGTATGGCCACACACGACGCTAACGACTCTGTGATGATCGACCTGAAAGATATCGACGTAAGCTATATCCTGAACTTCGTCAACTTCCACAGTGTTGAATTTGCAGGCTATGCCACAGGAAAAGCATACATAAAAGATATCTTCACTACTCCCACAGCATACGCACAGTTGGATGTAAACAACTTCCGGTTCCAACGCGGCAGGATGGGCACACTGCATGCCAATGCCAACTATGACCACAGAGACGGGAAAATAAACATCGATGCTGTTGTCGAAGATGAAAAACCATACGGCGAAACCATTGTCAAAGGCTATATATCACCCAAAGACAACTACATCGACCTTGCGATGAATGCTCACAATACACGCATCGAATTCATGGAAGGGTTTTGTGGCAGTTTTATGCACAATGTGGAAGCTTACGCAAACGGACAATGCCGACTATATGGCGACCTGCGCACCATTACGCTGGAAGGAGAGATGACGGCTAACGGACAGCTGGGCATCAAACCGCTAAACACCACTTATACGCTGAAGAATGCCGTCATCACAATGCTCACTGACAGAATGCTGTTTGCCAACGATACCATCTACGACCGCAACGGCAACATCGGCATCGTCAACGGAGAACTGCGGCATCGCTATCTCGGACGGATGACATACGATGTGAATGTGGTTGCGAAAAACCTGCTGGCATACGATTTCAAAGACTACGGCAACAACACATTCTACGGCACTGTCTATGGCACAGGCTCGTGTGACATTCACGGCAAGAGCGGCGAAATCACCATGAATATCAATGTAACACCGAATGCGGGGTCGTTCATCGAATATAATGCTGCCAAACCCGATGCCATCACAGACAATAATTTTATTCATTGGCGCGATATGACGCCAGACACCACCGCTACCCTTAAAGAAATTACACTTCAGCTGCCAGGGATAAAGAAACCAGAAGAAACGAAACCTGCCAGCATTCCATCCGATATGCGACTGAACTTCCTCATCAATGCCACCCCCGACTTTACGCTGCGTGTGCTGATGGACGAGGCATCGGGTGATAAAATTATGCTCAACGGCACAGGAGCTATCAGCGCCACCTTCTTTAATAAAGGAGCTTTCCAGATGTTTGGCAACTACCTGGTGGATCACGGCACCTATACGATGACCATTCAAAACGTCATCAAGAAGATATTCCAGTTCCAAGAAGGAGGTACGATTGTCTTTGGCGGCGACCCTTATCATGCCACGCTTGAGCTGCCTGCCATCTATACCGTCAACGGAGCCAGTCTGTCAGACCTGCAGGTAGGAAAAAGCTTTACAAGTAATAATATCCGAGTAAACTGTCTGATGAACATCACAGGTACACCAGAACAGCCTTCTGTCACTTTCGACCTCGATTTGCCGACACTCAGCCCTGATGCACAGAAAATGGTGCGTTCGCTCATCAACTCACAAGAAGACATGAACCAGCAGGTGCTCTATTTGCTGGCCATCGGACGTTTCTACGCACCATCAGGCAACAATGCCTCCAACGAAAATGGTTCACAGAGCCAAACCTCTCTGGCGATGTCGAGTCTGTTGAGTGGAACCATCTCTCAGCAAATCAACAACGTGCTGTCAACAGTCATCAAAAACGCCAACTGGAACTTCGGCGCCAACATCTCCACAGGCGACGAAGGATGGAACAATGCCGAGTATGAAGGCATCCTTTCTGGACGACTGCTCCACAACAGGCTGCTCATCAACGGACAATTCGGCTATCGCGACAATATGCACACCCAGAACGGTTCCTCATTCATTGGTGACTTTGACATCCGCTACCTGATATTCCCGAATGGAAATCTTGCTATAAAAGTTTACAATCAAACCAACGACCGCTACTTCACGCGCAACTCTCTGAACACCCAAGGTATCGGTCTTATCCTCAAGAAAGACTTCACCAGTCTTTCCGAGCTTTTCAGATGGCGTAAGAAAAAGAAAAGCTCCAGCCAACCGTGAACCTTCGGCGATTTGGGGAAACAAAAAAGGGTGCAATTGCACCCTTTTATGATCTCGATAAACAAAATTTGATTAATACTTTCTTTTCTTACTTTCTTGTTTATAAATTTACTATTTTTACCTTACGGCGATTCCCACTCGCTCTTACCGCGAAGTGAACCCAGTAGCTGCCCGTTTTTACTCGATGTTCGATGATGAGTTCATCGAAGTTCTCACCTCGCTCCTTACTGATATCTAATAGGTACGCTGCATACCGAAGTGCTTGTTCCAAGCCTGTACAACGAATATCTGCTGCGCAACCCGTCAAGTGGTTGGAAGTAGCCACACCACCCACTGCCTTATTAACGGCAACCGAACGGTAGCCAGAGTTAATATAAATGGGAAGCCCACCTCCAACTCCTCCCAAAGGGAGGAGGGCATTACCACTTCGTGGGTTAGTATTTTCTATTGAATTCACTTTCGAGCTGCTTTCCCCTGACCCTCCTTGGAGGCCTGACTCCCCTCCCTTAGGGAGGGGTTGGGGGTAGGCTCTCAGAGCCTCCAACCACCCACACAAGCGTTTCAGGTTTTCGATATGCACACTTGAAGGAATATTTCCTTCCTTTGTCTTGATACTTGTCTTGCACATTTCATCCAGAGTGAAGTGCTCAGTTAAATGAATGTTTTTGTCGAAATTTTTATTCATAATTCTTTTGTTTGTTGATTAAACTGTAAACTGTAAACGTTAACCTTTAACCGTTAACCTTTAACCGTTAACTTTTTCTTATTCACATTAATCGGAGTACTGTTCGGGAAGGCGATGCTGTAGGCGCGGTCGAGGGCTTTCAGCTTCACGTGCCGGATGCCGATGTCGAGGCTGACAGCCACGATGGC
>CADCPZ010000138.1 GCA_902803475.1 uncultured Prevotellaceae bacterium | reverse complement strand
TATTGTGTACTTGCTGTTCATTCGGTTAATGATTCCTGCTATCTCTTCACGTAGTGGCAGGGGCTCCAGCACTTCCATATTCTCGCCATTCCAAAGGATTTCCTGTATAAAGTCAAACGTAGGACGGAGATAGTATTTGAAGATGCTGTATTCGTCGTTTCTTACAATTTCTTCCTGCGACTTATGGATCATGAGGTCGCGGATGTAATTTGCCTGCCCTGCCGACACTTTCAGTTTAATGGTCTGAGGCTCAATGCACTGGTCTGCGAAGATACCAAAACAACCATTGAAGAATTCCTGAGCATCCCAGTCTTTGGGCATTTTAAATGTTTCCCCCGTAGCATACAAATCATGAATACGATCGAGAGCGTAAACTCTGGGGCCATGCTCGTAATAAGAAGAATAGGTACTACGTGCCACCATGTACCAACGCTGACGGAACAACTTCACGCAATACGGCTGAACATCGAAGCTGTTCTCCTCATCCTTCCAATAACTGTGATATGTTATGTTGAGAACATGGTTTTCCTTCATGGCCTCGATGATGGGCTGCAGGTACTCCTGGCCAGAAGGAACGTATTCAAGAATGATACGCTCTTTGATGCTCTGACTCTTTGCCAAAGCATTGCCAACTGAGAGTGTATCGTAGAGCCAAGAACGGACTCCGTTATTACAGATATCCTCTTCATCTTCTATATAGTAGCGGTACTCGCCACACCCTTCGTTGGCAATTTCAATACCAAACATGTCATAGATGACATATCGCCAGTTGTCAAAAGTACGTTTGGGAATTTCCACGCCCCTACTGATATCATCGCGGAGCCAAAGCTCGTTCAGTTCCTTGAACGATATCTTACGTCTGCGATAGATGGTATCTATCACCCAGACGTATTTGGTTATCAAACTTTGTCCTCTATCGTGGTTCATAATTCTATGTTTTTTCTGCAAAAGTATATTAAGGGTACGCCAATCTGTGGCAGAGGTTTAAGGATTTTGCAAAGATACGATTAAGTGAGCACAAAACAAAAAGAATTATTCTTTTTTTGTCGAGCGTGAGTATTTTCGAGCTTTGGGTTAATAAATCAAGTATAGATACCACATTGTTGGTCCTTTTTCTGGAAAGAACGAAGAAAATCTGAAAAAAAGAAAGAAAATTTTGTCATTTCGAGGAAAATCTGTACTTTCGCAACAGATTTCACAGCAATAGTAAAAATGCGTTACCAGGTAGTCTGTACAAAATGCCGTCACTCTTTCGCCATCGATACAACGGGAGGGCTGAAAGTGCAATGTCTGTGCCCTTTTTGTGGTAAGGAGATGGCTGTAAATGTGCCTGATGCCGACAGTATGCCCACGAATCATCAAGACAATAACGGTTGTCTGAAGACGCTGGTAGTGGTGCTGGTGGCATTGCTCATCATCATGGGTGTGGGCGGATGGATTTACTATGACTATTTGAATACGCAGGCACAACGATTGGAAAACGAGCAGAAAGCTGCCGTCTATCGTCAACATTACGACTCGCTGATGCAGCAGCGCGAACGACAGGCAGCAGAGTGGGCTGAACAACCTGTTGTAGAATCAGAAGCCGAGGAGTTTTCGACTGAAGGAGAAATAGAATCAGAAACTAATCAACAACAATTATATGAAACAAACAAAGATAGTTTGCAGCATTAGCGACCGCCGTTGCGACCAGGACTTCCTGCGCAAGTTGTTTTTTGCAGGTATGAATGTCGTTCGTATGAATACAGCTCATGCCACCCCTGACGGCATCCGTACCATTATCCGTAATACCCGTGCAGTATCGCCTCATATCGGTATTCTGATTGACACCAAAGGACCAGAGGTTCGAACCACTGGACTCGTTGACAAATACAAGGAAACAGGCATACATTATAAAATAGGTGATGTGGTAAAGATTTTCGGACGGCCGGAAATGGAAACATCGCATGATATTGTCAATCTGACGTATGTGGATATTACCAAAGATGTAAAGGTAGGAGACCACATCCTCATTGATGATGGAGCCTTAGATATGCTCGTGATGGAAAATACGGGTCCAATGCTTGTTGCTCAAGTACAGAACGAAGGTGTTCTTGGTTCAAAGAAAAGCGTGAATGTTCCTGGAGAACACATTGACTTACCGGCACTTACGAAAAAGGACGAAGCAAACATTCTGTTAGCCATAGAAGAAGATATCGACTTCATTGCCCATTCGTTTGTACGCTCAAAAGAAGACGTGCTGGCAGTACAGAAAATCTTGGACAAACATCATTCTGACATCAAGATTATCTCGAAAATCGAGAACCAGGAAGGCGTTGACAACATCGATGAAATCATCGAAGCATCCTACGGCATCATGATTGCACGAGGCGACTTAGGTATTGAAGTTCCCTTAGAGCGCATACCAGGTATTCAGCGCGATATCATCAATAAGTGTATCCGTGCCAAGAAACCTGTGATTGTGGCTACCCAGATGTTGCACACAATGATTAACAATCCTCGTCCCACACGAGCTGAGGTGACCGATATCGCCAACGCCATCTATATGCGTACTGATGCGCTGATGCTCAGTGGCGAGACGGCGAGCGGAAAATATCCCGTAGAAGCTGTAAAAACAATGTCACAGATTGCTGAGCAAGCCGAGCAGGACGTTCATCGCGAAGGACATTTCGCCCATCCGTTGTTCGAAGGTATCGAACAGCGTGAGTATCTGGCGAAATGTGCCATTGAGGCCACAGAATACTTAGGAGTAAAAGGAATCATTACAGACAGTAAGACAGGACAGACAGCTCGCCATCTTTCAGCCTTCCGTGGACCTACGCCCATTCTTGCCATCTGCCTGATGGATAAGACCCAGCGCTGGCTGAATCTCAGCTATGGCGTGATTCCCATTCTGCAGAAACGGCAGGTATCGGCTGACTATCAGTTCTGTGCCTCAGTGCGAATGTTACGACAGAAAGGCTATGTGGGATTGGACGACAAGATCGCTTATCTGAGTGGCACCTTCGATGGCAAAGGTAATACCACCTTCCTTGAAATCAATAAGGTGTGTGACATCTTCGATGATAAATACAAGTTCCACGTTTCTGAGAAATAAAAAGTCAAACTACTAAAACATACAAATATGAAAGGTCCGCTTTGTGGAATTATTCCACCGCTTGTAACTCCGTTGAAGGATAATGAAACCCTCGACGTAGAGAGTCTTGAGAATTTAATCGAACACCTGATCAACGGAGGTGTTCATGGTTTGTTTATCCTTGGTACTACTGGTGAGGAGCAGAGCCTCAGCTATCACCTGCGCCAGCAGATGATTATTGAGTCGGCACGCATCAATCATGGCCGTCTGCCTTTGCTCGTCTGTATCACCGATACATCAATCGTTGAGAGTATCAAGCTGGCAAAGGTAGCAGCAGAGTGTGGTGCCGATGGGGTTGTCTCTGCTCCACCATATTATTTCGCAACTGGTCAGCCAGAACTGGCACAGTTCTATGAGGAACTGGTACCGCAACTCCCCTTACCGGTTTACCTTTATAATATGCCCAGTCACGTAAAAGTCAGTTTCGCACCCGATACAGTAGCACGTATCGCCAAGAACCCGCAGGTAGTGGGATTCAAGGACTCCTCGGCGAATGCCGTCTATTTCCAATCGGTGATGTACAAGATGCAGCACCGTCAGGATTTTGCCATGTTGGTTGGTCCAGAGGAGATTACAGGCGAATGTGTGTTGCTGGGTGGTCACGGTGGTATCAATGGTGGCGCGAATATGTTCCCAGAACTGTATGTGGGGATGTACAATGCCGCCAAAGCTGGCGACCTGAAGCGTGTTCGTGAGTTGCAGCAATATATTATGCAGATTTCCACATCTATCTATACGGTCGGCAAGCACGGTTCCAGCTATCTGAAAGGTTTGAAGTGTGCTTTGTCGTTGTTGGGGGTTATCAAAAGTGATTTTGTTGCCTCACCATTCTATAAATTTGATGAGCCGGAACGTGAGAAAATCCGTCAAGCATTGGCTGCATTACCCATCGAGAACGGGAAACTGATGATCTGAAAACATGCAACTGATTGATTTTATCATCTTTATCGTCTTCACGTTAGGTGTGGTCGTTTTCGGCTGTTCGTTCTTTAAGAAAGGCAGTTCGGCTGACGACTTCACATCGGCAGGGCATTCTATTCCTGGCTGGGTGGTCGGTATGAGCATCTTTGCCACGTATGTGTCGAGCATCAGCTATATAGGCTATCCAGGTAAGGCGTTTGCCTCCAACTGGAATGCGTTCGTCTTCTCGCTGTCCATACCGATAGCCAGCTACTTTGCCGCCAAATACTTTGTGCCGTTCTATCGGCATAGCGGTTCCGTATCGGCCTATACCTTTTTAGAAGAGAAGTTTGGTGCATGGGCACGCCTCTACGCCTCGGCCTGTTATCTGCTGACACAAATAGCCCGTATGGGCAGCATTCTCTATCTGTTGGCAGTGCCGATGTATATCCTGATGGGGTGGGACCTGCATCTCGTCATCATCCTCACTTCTATAGGTATCATCATCTATTCCATGCTGGGTGGTCTGAAAGCTGTCATCTGGGCAGATGCCATTCAAGGAATCATCCTCATTGGTGGTGCCATTCTGTGTTTGGGCATTCTGATGTTCTCGATGCCCGAAGGACCGATGCAGACGTTCGATCTGGCTATCCATTCACCAGAAGGAAACAAGTTCTCACTGGGTGCATTTACCAGCGACCTGACCACTTCCACCTTCTGGGTATGCCTCATCTATGGAGTTTTTATCAATCTGCAGAACTACGGCATCGATCAGAACTATGTGCAGCGCTATCATGCTGCCAAAACCGATAAGGATGCCAAATTCTCAGCCCTTTTCGGCGGTTATTTGTTTATCCCCGTTTCAGCCTTGTTCTTCCTGATAGGCTCCGCGCTGTATAGTTATTATCAGGCGGGAGTGGCTCCATTGCCGGCAGAGATTGCACAGAAACCTGATTATGTGTTCCCATACTTCATCGTCAACGGCTTGCCGGTAGGACTTCGTGGCCTGCTGATAGCCTCAATCTTTGCTGCAGGAATGAGTACGGTATCCACTTCGGTAACGAGTGCCGCCACCATTCTGTTGACCGACTATTTCCGTCCGTTCTTCTTGAAACGTCGTGAAATGAAGGGTAGGGTAGAAGTCGCTATCCTCCGACTCTCCAGTGTTGGAGTGGGTGTACTGGGAATCATAGTTGCCATCGCCATGCTGAGTGTAGAGAGCATTATTGATGCATGGTGGACGCTGTCAAGCATCTTCTCTGGGGGTATGTTAGGACTATTCCTCCTGGGGTGTATTCCTCGAAAGATAAACCGCATCGCAGCTCTTTTGGGATGTATTTGCGGTATCATTGTGATTGCGTGGATATCCTTGGCTGAGATGTGGAATCTGCCAGGCATTCATCTGCATCCCTATCTGGCCATCGTGCTCGGCACCTGTGTCATATTCTTGGTTGGATTCCTTGCCACGTTGTTGGTAAAGGGCCGGAAATGATGACACCAATACATGATATTCGTCTTTTCCTTATAGGAAATCATTTACTAAAAACGATCTATAAAAACGATGAAACAGAACTATCCAAAGATTGGCATACGCCCTACCATCGACGGCAGACAGGGCGGTATCCGCGAGGGTCTTGAAGACAAGACCATGAATCTTGCCAAGGCCGTAAAGACATTGATTGAAACAAATTTGCGTAATGGTGACGGAAGTCCCGTAGAATGTGTCATTGCCGACACTACCATCGGACGTGTTGCAGAGTCGGCAGCATGCGCTGAGAAATTCGAACGCGAGGGCGTCGGATCAACGATTACAGTCACTTCCTGCTGGTGTTATGGTTCTGAAACGATGGACATGAACCCCTACTACCCAAAAGCTGTATGGGGATTTAACGGCACAGAACGTCCAGGAGCAGTCTATCTGGCTGCCGTCCTTGCTGCTCATGCCCAGAAAGGACTGCCTGCCTTCGGCATCTATGGCCACGATGTACAGGATTTGGACGATAACACCATTCCTACAGACGTAGCAGAGAAGATTCTGCGCTTTGCCCGTGCAGCACAGGCTGTCGCTACGATGCGCGGAAAGTCATACCTCTCATTGGGAAATACCTGTATGGGTATCGCCGGCAGTATCGTCAATGCCGACTTCCTGCAGCAGTACTTAGGTATGCGTACCGAGTATGTATCGCTGGTTGAAATCCTCCGCCGCGTAGATTTCGGCATCTATGATCCAGAGGAGTTCAAGAAGGCAATGGCATGGGTAGAGAAATATTGCAAGCCCAACGAAGGTCACGACTACAACGAAGACCGTCCGCTCTTCCCTGGTCAGCCGATGACGACCTTCAACGGAAAAGGTAAGGGTAAGAACCGTGAGGAAAAAGACCAGGATTGGGAATTCACGGTGAAGAATATGATGATTATCCGCGACCTGATGCATGGCTCCCAGAAGCTCTTGGAGATGGGCTACAAGGAAGAGGCGATTGGTCACAATGCCATTGCCGCAGGTGTACAGGGACAGCGCCAGTGGACAGACTACAAGCCCAACTTCGACTTCCCAGAGTCCATGATGTGTACATCGTTCGACTGGAACGGACCTCGTGAGGCGAATATCCTTGCCACAGAAAACGATTTCCTCAATGGTATGTCGATGCTGTTTGGTCATCTGCTCACCAACAAGGGTGTCATGTTCTCAGACATCCGAACCTATTGGAGTCCAGAGGCCGTAGAGCGTGTTGCAGGAAAGCGTCCGGAAGGGATGGCAGCCAATGGTTTCATCCATCTGATTAATTCTGGTGCAACCACCCTCGATGCCACAGGTGCGATGACTGATGCAGAAGGCAAGCCCACCATGAAATCCCATTGGGAGATGACCGAAGTAGATATGGAAGGCTGCCTGAAGGCTACCAGCTGGATGCCAGCCGACCGTGATTACTTCCGTGGTGGCGGTTATTCCAGCCACTTCCTGAGCAAGGGCGGTATGCCGATGACCATGTTGCGCATCAACCTCGTACAGGGACTCGGTCCTGTGCTCCAGCTTGCTGAAGGATGGACGGTAGATATCGATCCGGCCACCAACGAGATTCTCGACAAGCGTACCGATCCCACTTGGCCTACCACCTGGTTCGCACCACGTCTTGATCCCACAAAAGAAGCGTTCAAAGATGTATATAGCGTGATGAACAACTGGGGAGCCAATCACGGAGCCATCTGTTATGGTCATGTAGGTGCCGATATCATCACCCTGTGTTCAATCCTTCGCATCCCTGTCTGCATGCACAATGTTGCCGATAAGGATATCTTCCGTCCGGCAGCATGGAATGCCTTCGGAATGGACAAGGAAGGTGCCGACTATCGCGCTTGTGCCAACTTCGGACCGATATATAAATAATAACCCCAAAAAAGCACTCCAAACGGAGTGCTTTTTTAGTTTATTGGTTATTGATAATAGTTAATAGATAATAGTTAATAGATAATAGATAATAGTTAATAGATAATAGATAATAGTTAATAGATAATAGTTGAAAGGAGACAATATGAAAAAAGTAATTGAAGGACTGAAAAAGCATCAGTCAACAACACCATCGAAATGGCGTGAGCGGGCTGAATGGATGCAACAGAATAAATCGTGGCTGCGCCATTCCCAGCATATTGCTATGCTCATGCTTGATAAGATGGAGGAAATGAATATGACACAGAAACAGTTGGCCGAGATGATGGGATGCAGCCAGCAGTATGTTTCGAAAGTATTGAAGGGGCAAGAAAACCTCTCCCTTGAGACAATGTCTAAAATCGAGGATTGTCTGGAGATATCAATCCTTCAAAATGAGTTGGAATTAGAAATGGCATAGCATCTTTTACTGTTTTTCTTTGCTGATGTTTAAGCCTTGAGGCTGTTTGCGATTCGTTTGGTAGCGAAGGCAAGCTTGCTTGCATGCGCTGATGAACGGATTGGAAACGTATGGGCATCGCCCATGAACAACAGCAAAGGGTTTTTAAG
>CADCPZ010000137.1 GCA_902803475.1 uncultured Prevotellaceae bacterium | reverse complement strand
ATCCCCCACTCTCTCATCGCTGCAGCAAACGGATTCTTGAAAATGAATGCACCATAGCCGTTATGTATCAGTTGCACGAAACCGCCGTCCATCACCTCTTCATGGAGGATGCTCCAGGCCAGTAAAGTAATTTGATCGGCATTGAGCTGCTGCATATTCTCGACGGTCAGCTGATTGGCAATCGCCTCGTTGATAGCATCGACGAAGGCTTGCACGAAGGCATCCATACCCTCGGCTGCCGCTTGCTGCAATACTTGGTCTTTGATTTTTACGTCAATCATATTGTCATACTTTTTACAAGCCCCCTATAAAAAGATATTGAGGGAGCTTTTATTTCACCGTCAACTGCAACAGGTCATAATAACTGCCGTTATAGAGGTTGAAGTCAACGTCGCCTTTAATTCCATCCAGTTTTCCGGCATCTGTATGTTGCCAGAACTTCCATTTCCCTTTGTATTCCATTTTGTCCACATAATAGTGGGCAATCCAGTAGGGATAATCATCAAACCTTGCATCGGAGAGGTATTGCTCCTTAAATTTATAATAGGTGTAGATGATGGGCTTCACATGGTATTTGTCTTCTACGATGTGCAGCCAGGTGAGCACTTCACGCTGGAAGTCTTCCGTGCTCATATCGTCGGGTTTGCTTTCCACATCAAGAACGGGCGGCAGGTCGCCTTCTTCCAGATGCACCTGTTTCAGAAAGTAGTAGGCCTGTTCGCGAGCCGTACTTTTCGTGCTCCAGAAATGATAGGCTCCACGTAAGAAACCGTATTCGCGAGCCTGATAGAAGTTGTCGTTGAACGTATCGTCGAGGATGCTGGCACCCTCGGTTGACTTGATGAACACAAATCGTACAGGACAATCCTTGATCATTGCATGGCGCAACTTCTCCCAGTCGATTTCACCCTGATAGCGACTGATGTCGATACCTCTGATTTCGTAGCCATCAGGATAGTTGACGTCGCCATACAGCGCACGCCAACGAAATCCTGTAGGTCCTACGAAGAAATAATAGAACGCCCAGATATACAGCACCACCACAGCTACCGCGCCCAACCACCACGCCCATCGGGGATAGCGGTGAAAGAACTTAGGCAGGACGCTGTGATGATGTTTTCTGTGGCGTGTCATTGGTGTTTATCCTATTTCTGTTCCAACTTCAGCGTCATTGTGGGCTGGTCGCACACCTCTGTCGGTCCCCAATACTGGATAGGACCAGGATAGATGTATGCCGTTTCTTTTGCCCACTTTTCGCGGTTGGCTGCGAAGGTCTTGAACGGAGCACCGTCGAGTTCAACGAGCGCCTTGCGGATTACAGGCTTCATCTCGCCGTTACGTTTCTCCATATTCATCATCATCGTGATGGGCACACCACCAGCTATCCACTCGTCAGCAGGAGCGGTTGTGTTCTTGACGATAGCCATATAGCCCGTCTTGCCGTTGGCGATGAGCTGAGCAGCACTTGAACCCAGTGCATAGCAGTAATCAGCATCGAAGTTTGAAGGCGCAGCACAACGTCCTTCATAGCCGAAGAAGTGGTGCTGGGTAGCAAACTTACCAGAATATTCGCCTCTCTTCTTCATGCGTTCCAACTTCTGTGAAACCATTGTGGAAAGCAGTTTTTCTGTTTCGATGAGCGATACCTGTACATTTCCGTGTGGGTCACGGTCGAGTGCCAGCTGACGGGCTACACCTGTAGGCAGCGAGTTGAATACTGCAAGGTTCTCATCGGTGAGATGACTCTTGGCAAAGTCAATCTGCTCCTCACGTCCCATCTCCTTTGCTTCTGGCAGCGCCAGCACGTCGTTGAGCTGAGCAATGAGTTTCTTGATAGCAGGAATGAACTCGATGAGTCCTTCGGGAATGATGATCGTACCGAAGTTGTTGCCTTCAGCAGCACGAGCAGCAACGATATTTGCGATGTAGTTGACAATTTCTTCCAGACTCTGCTCTTTTGCTTCCACCTCTTCTGATATCAGGCAGATGTTTGGCTGTGTCTGAAGGGCACATTCCAAAGCGATGTGAGAAGCTGAACGACCCATCACCTTGATGAAATGCCAGTATTTACGGGCAGAGTTACAGTCGCGCTCAATGTTACCAATCAACTCTGAATAGGTTTTGCAGGCAGTATCGAAACCGAAAGAGGTTTCAATCTGGTCGTTCTTCAAGTCGCCGTCAATGGTCTTTGGGCAGCCAATAACCTGTACGCCGTAGTTTTGGGCAGCATAGTATTCGGCTAACACACAAGCATTGGTATTGGAATCGTCGCCACCAATGATGACAAGCGCCTTGATGTCGAGTTTGCGGATAATCTCCAAACCTTTCTCAAACTGATCTACTTTCTCCAACTTTGTACGGCCAGAACCAATCATATCGAAACCGCCAGTATTGCGATACTTGTCGATGATGTCAGCTGTCAGCTCCATGTAGTCGTGGTCAACCAAGCCACCAGGACCGAGGATGAATCCGAAGAGGCGGTTTGCCGGATTCAATGCCTTCAGGCTGTCAAAGATACCAGTGATGACATTGTGTCCGCCAGGTGCCTGACCACCACTGAGGATCACACCGACATTCATCGGAGCAAATGATTTCTCCTCACCAGGAACAAACTCTACGAGCGGCATCCCATAGGTGTTTGGGAAAAGTTTCTTGATTTCTTCCTGATTGTCAACACTCTGTGTGGGCGCGCCTTCTTTTACTTTTACAGCTCCTTTCAACCCTTTGGGAAGCTTTGGCTGGTAAGCGGCTCTTGCTTTTTGCAATGCACTAATTTCCATAGTTGTAATTGAATTGTTATAAAATTGAATAATGAATCTCTAAAATGAATATCTATTTTAAATTGCAAATATACTTTTTTTCTCTGAGATATGGAAAAAAAATATATGAAATTCGAAAAAATATATTATTTTTTTGATTTTAATGATTGTATTTCGAGAATTATTCTTATCTTTGAGCATTCAAAACTATTTTTTTAAGAAAGGAGAACAGATTATGATGTCAAACAAACGTGAGTTAAAAAAGACGATCAATTACATTTGCAGCGACCTGTTTGCTGAGTGCGTAGCCGCATCATTGTACAGTGGAAAACCAGAAAAAGAAAATGTGGATGCCCTGTTGACGTCCATTCTGACCATTCACAGCAATTACATCCAGCGCATCTCTCACCCAGAGCCAGGCGTTCCTGCAAAGAAATACTATCGAGACCTTATCGACAACTTCAACAAAGAGGTCAACGAGGTCGTTGATCACATTGCAAACTTAGTATAAACATGCTCAAGAAATTTTGTGGTTGGCTGTTATATCAACATTGGGGATGGACAAAGGAGGTTACCGTTGACCATCCAAAGAAGTATATCATCTGCTTAGCACCTCATACCAGCAACAAAGACTTCCTGCTCGGTCAGCTCTATGCACATGCTGAAGGATGGAAAATCAATTTCCTGATGAAGAAAGAATGGTTCTTCTGGCCATTAGGACCTATCTTCAAACGCATGGGAGGCATTCCTGTCTTCCGCTCCAAGCACACCAGCATGACCGACAACCTGGCTGAGACGGCAAAGAAATCTGATACCTTCAGACTCTGTATCACACCTGAAGGCACCCGTTCGCTGAACCCTGATTGGAAGAAAGGATTTTACTATGTCGCCTTGAAGGCGCAGATTCCTGTGCTACTTTATGCCGTTGACTATGAGAAGCGCCTCATCCAGTGTACGAAGAGTATGATTCCGACAGGAGATATGGAAAAGGAGATGAAAGAAATCAAACTGTATTTCAAAGACTTCAAGGGTAAACGTCCTGAACTGTTTACCATCGGAGAGATATAAATGACACCAGCATGAAAAAAGGCAGCTGTTATCTGGCAATAGCTATGCTCTTTCTGAACAATAGCATAGGTTTTGCACAAGAAAAATGGAGTAAGGACTACAACGGGAAACCGTGGGTGGAGAATTTGTCACGGCCCCATGAAATTACTGACGGACTGCAAAACACGCACATCGCCGTCTGGCAAAGTCACGGGCACTATTACGACCAAGAGAAAGCTACTTGGAAGTGGCAACGGCCCTATCTATTCTGCACCACCGAAGATCTGTTTACACAGACCATCGTTGTACCCTACCTCATCCCGATGCTGCAAAATGCGGGTGCCATTGTCTTCACACCACGCGAAAGAGACTGGCAGAAAGAAGAAATCATCGTTGACAACGACCAGCGAGTGGCCAACGGTGCCCTCTATAGGGAAATCAACAACAAATACGATTGGGAGAATGCCCCTCTGAAAGGATTCGCACAACATGAAGGCAGCTATGCTGACGGTGAAAATCCCTTTGAACAGGGAACGGTCCGAATGGCACGTACGACATCAGCGAAAAAGAGCAGCCACATCTCTTATCAGCCATACTTCAAGGAAGGTGGCAAATATGCCGTGTATGTATCCTACCAGACACTTGCCAACAGCGTTGACGATGCACAGTATATCGTTTATCACAAGGGACAGCAAACGACTTTCCACGTAAACCAACAGATGGGAGGAGGAACCTGGGTATATCTCGGCACGTTCGACTTCGATGAGGGCAGTAACGACTTCAACCGCGTAGTGGTCAGCAACGAGTCGAAACACAAAGGTGTAGTCACTTCTGATGCCGTACGGTTTGGCGGCGGCATGGGCAATATCGTCAGAGGAGGAACCATTAGTGGCATGCCCCGCTGTCTGGAAGGAGGACGATACTATGCACAATGGGCGGGTGCTCCAAGAGAGGTCTATTCTCCCAACGATGGTGCCAACGACTACAACGATGACTATAATATGCGGTCGTTGATGACAAACTGGCTCGCTGGCGGTTCGGTATATGTGCCCGATTCCACAAACACAGGCAAAAAGGTGCCGATAGAAATGACGTTGGCTGTACATAGTGATGCCGGCATCAACGAAGACAATGGTTTTGTGGGGACGCTGACAATCTGCACCACAACCGACAAAGACGGCAAGACCGAATACGACTCAGGACTGTCGAGAAACGTATCAAAGGAATATGCCCAGACACTACTCAACTCCGTTTATAATGATTTAAATGCGAAATTCAAAAACTGGACGGTACGAGCTGTATGGGACAAGAACTATTCTGAAACCCGACGTCCTGCCGTACCTGCCGCTATCATTGAGACGCTGTCGCATCAGAACTTCAAGGATATGACGTACGCGTTAGATCCAAACTTCCGATTCACACTGGCAAGAGCTATTTACAAGGCGATGCTGCGAACGGTTGCCAGAAATCACGACAAAGGATTTATCATTCAGCCGTTGCAGCCCAACAATTTCCAGTTGAAATTTACAGGCAAGAATAAGGTCACACTCAAATGGGCACCTGTCAACGACCCACAAGAGTCGTCAGCGAAGCCCACCTCTTATAATATATATACAGCCATCGGCGATGGGGGATTCGACAACGGAGAGAATGTTCGCAACACCTCATATACGGTAGAACTGCAGCCAGGTTTGCTCTATCGTTTCCGTGTAACAGCGGTCAACTACGGCGGTGAGAGTTTTCCGACAGAGGAGTTGTCGGCTGTTTATCAGCCTGAAGCCCAACACACCATACTGGTGGTAAACGGCTTCCAACGACTGTCTGCACCAGCTATCATACAGAATGAACAACAACTGGGATTCGACCTCGACAGCGACATTGGTGTTTCATACGGCTTAACAACTGGTTGGGCGGGCAGACAATTGTGCTTCGACAGAACACAGGCTGGCAAAGAGGGACCTGGTGCTTTGGGATATTGTGGCAACGAGCTGGCAGGACAATTTGTTGCCGGCAACGATTTCAACTATGTAACCACACACGCCAAGGCCATCATGACCGCAAAGAAATACAATGTGGTGAGCTGTTCCAAACAAGCTATTGAAAACGGTAGCGTATTACTGAAAAATTATCCCTGTGTAGATATTGCATTCGGATTGGAATGTGATGACGGACACTCACTCATTTACTATAAGAGTTTCTCACCATCGATGCAGGAAAAGCTCAAGACATACACACAGATGGGCGGACGGCTCCTGGTGAGCGGCTCGTATATCGGCACAGATATGAAAACGGAAAGCGAACAAAGTTTCCTTGCCGATGTGCTGAAAGTGACGGCAGCCGGCAACGAACGCGACAACAAAGATGGAAGCGTCAAAGGACTGGGATTGGACTTCCAGATATACCGCACATTGAACGCGAAACACTATGCGGCTACAGCACCCGATGTACTACGCGCTACAGGAAATGCCTTCTGCGCCATGCAGTATAACGATGGACAGGATGCTGCTGTAGCCTACAGCGGAAACGACTACCGATCATTCACGATGGGTTTTCCATTCGAATGCATCATGGATGAAAAGACCAGAGGGGCCATCATGCGTGGCATCCTGCAATATTTGATGAAGTAAACTTAACACTCAACTAAATATGTATAAAATTCAAGCAAACGCTTCTGGAACAAGAAGCATTGAAGTGTCAGACGAACATCTGGCAACCATACAGCAATATGCGTTGTTTAAAAACCTGATTGACAGCAACGGAATCATTGACGAACCGGTGCTCGACAAACTGAAATTTAATGTACGCTCACTTTTGGAATCTGAGGCAGGAAAAGACAAAGCCCTACTCGACCTTTGTTTAGATGTTATCTATAATAACAATATGAAAGCCATCGGTCTGCAGAATCTGGTACTCCTCTTTGTGGAATGGGAAATGAAACAGGAGAATCAGGAGAATCAGGACAAAGAGAACGAACAATAAATTCTCAACCAGCATGCCGCTACTGACCGACTTCCTTCCAACAACGAAGAAAGAAATGGAACTGAGAGGATGGGATGAACTTGACATCATCCTTTTCTCTGGTGATGCCTACGTGGATCACCCGTCGTTTGGCGCAGCCGTCATCGGTCGTACCTTAGAAGCGGCTGGATACAAAGTTGCGATTGTGCCGCAACCCGACTGGCACGGCGATTTCCGTGACTTCAAGAAACTGGGACGGCCCCGTTTGTTCTTTGGTATTGCTCCTGGTTGCATGGACTCAATGGTGAACAAATACACCGCCAACCGACGTCTGAGAAGTGAGGATGCATACAGTCCTGACGGACGGCACGACTGTCGGCCAGAATATCCAACGATTGTCTATACGAAAATTCTGAAACAGCTCTTTCCTGATGTGCCTGTTGCTTTAGGCGGCATCGAAGCATCAATGCGCCGATTGTCGCACTATGACTACTGGAAAGACAAACTCATGAAGTGTATCCTTTGTGATTCTGGTGCAGATCTGATTATTTACGGAATGGGTGAAAAGCCCATTATAGCATTGGCTAACGAACTGGCAAGCGGAAAGAACATCAAGGAGATTCGCCATATACCCCAAACCGTATTCTTGTGTAAGGAAAATGAAATCCCTGGTGGTTTTCAGGACGATGACATCATTCTGCATCCCCACGAAGAATGCCTGCGTAACAAAAAAGCACATGCGGAGAACTTCCGCCATATAGAAGAGGAATCTAACAAGGTGCATGCACAACGGCTGATACAAGGTGTTGACGGAATGTATGCTGTTGTCAATCCGCCGTATCCGCCCATGCAGACAGAAGACCTTGACGCTTCTTTTGACCTGCCCTATACCCGTCTTCCTCATCCCAAATACAAAGGGAAGCGCATACCGGCGTACGAAATGATCAAGCACTCGGTAAACATTCATCGCGGATGCTTCGGAGGATGTGCCTTCTGTACCATATCTGCCCATCAGGGAAAGTTTATTACTTGTCGATCGAAAGAAAACATCCTGCGTGAAGTCAGGAAAGTCATACAGATGCCCGACTTCAAAGGCTATCTCTCCGACCTCGGTGGACCTTCTGCCAATATGTACGGTATGGAAGGTAAAAACAAAAAAGCTTGTGAACGCTGCAAACGTCCATCGTGCATTCATCCGGAAGTGTGTCCGAATCTAAACACCAGTCATCGAAAGCTCTTGGATATCTATCATGCTGTTGATGCATTACCTGGTATAAAGAAAAGTTTCATTGGCAGCGGCGTACGCTATGACTTACTGCTCCACCACAGCAAAGATGAGGAAAGCAACAAGGCAGCACGGGAATACACGCATGAATTGATTGTCAAACATGTAAGCGGACGTCTGAAGGTTGCTCCAGAACATACCTCCGACCGCGTATTGAAGTTGATGCGCAAACCTTCATTTGAGCAGTTTGAACAATTCAAGCGCATCTTCGACCGCATCAATCGGGAAGAAAATCTCCGTGAACAGATTATACCTTATTTCATCAGCTCTCATCCTGGATGCATGGAGGAAGATATGGCTGAACTGGCTGTCAAAACCAAGAACCTTGACTTCCATCTGGAACAGGTGCAGGACTTTACCCCCACCCCGATGACCATTTCTACTGAAACATGGTACACAGGCTATGATCCATATACATTAGAACCTGTATTCAGCGCCAAGACACCCAAGGAGAAACTGGCTCAGCGACAGTTCTTCTTCTGGTACAAGCCTGAAGAACGACGTAACATAGAACGGGAACTACGGCGTATCGGACGTGAGGACCTCATACCTTTACTCTATAATCGCAGTTTTTCTAAACGACCAAACGACCAATCTCCTAAACGACCAAACGACCAATCTCCTAAACGACCAAATGACCCTCATCGAACAACAAATTATCGGCAAAAAGAGTCTGGATACATGCGAGGACGGAATCGTAGTGACGAACAACCACATAGCAGTCATCGACGGAAGCACCAGCAAAACAACCCGAAGAATAAATCCAAGCATCAGTAACGGACAGTTTGCCACTATGCAAATACAGGATATCGTCAGCAAAATGTCTGCCGATATCACTCTTGAAACGTTCTGTAAACTGGTAACAGAACGTTTGGCTGATACCCCATCTCTTTCTCCAGAAAAACGTCCTGCCGCAAGTGCAGCTATCTATAGCCGTTTTCACCAACAAGTATGGCTCATTGGCGACTGTCAATGTATGGCGGATGGTGTGCTCTATGAAAACGAAAAACCCGCTGAAGCTCTGAATGCGGCAAAAAGAAGTCGTTTCATTCATCAACTGTTTAACTACAGTGGTGAGAGCTATACACCAGAAAGCCGGCTCACAAAGAAACTTCAGCAACTAGATATGGGGCGTAATTATATCATTGACGACATCATCAAGAGTATGCAAGGCGCTAATCGGACCTATGCTGTCATCGACGGTACCCCTATATATATAAAAGGTGTAAAAGTAATAGATGTTGCCAATACACAAGAACTGGTTCTTGCCACTGACGGATATTCGTTTCTGAAATCTACACTCAAGGATAGCGAAGAAGCGCTTGCCACCCTACTCCGAAACGATCCACTTTGCATCAACGATTATCTGGCAACGAAAGGGGTGATGGAAGGATACCAGAGTTTTGACGACCGAACTTATATGAGGGTGGATTTAAGGGGCAAGGAGTGAAGGAGTGAAGGAGTAAAGGAGTAAAGGAGTAAAGGAGTAAGGAGTAAGAATAAAAAAAGATGCGCTTCAAATGAAACGCATCTCTTTTTATTTGATGTATTGTTTGTTGCTTAGAAGAACAGGTAACGGCTATCAGATACCTTTGCACTGTTCATCAGATCCTGCATGAAATTAGATGCATACTGAATAGAAACCTGTGCACACTGTGACATCTGCTCGTTCAGGTTGAATTTCACACCAGCACGCTTTGCTTTCTTAACAACCTGGAACATATAGACACCTGCATTACCCTTAACAGGATTCTTGGAGAACTGACCAGCCTTCGTTGCGGCAACAGCACCACTCAATGCTGGCTCAAAAGAACCAGTCTCCTGCACCATCGTGTTGGCTGCAAATGTAATCTGGCTAACGGTAGATATCTTAGCACCCTTGGCCTTCGCAGCATTGATGCTGTTGACACCCTTCAGTTTTGCCATCATCTTTTCAGCCTTCTTGTCGTTCATAACCTGACGGGTAACAAACTCCTTCACTTGCTCGTCTTCCAACGTGCGATAACCCTGAGGATGTACCTTTGTCAAAGCAACAACCAAGTAATGGTCGTTGTCACCACAGTCATAAATCTGACTCAGATCGCCCTCTTTGGCATTAAAGAGCCAACGAAGCGCCTCACGAGTCTTAGCAATCTGTACCAGTTCGTGTGTAGCTGGAATCATCTGACCATTATACATGAAGCTTGAAACATTGATATCCTTAGCCTCTTGTACCTTATAGCCATACTTTACTGCATTCTTCTGCAAGTCTTCTACTGTCTGGCACTTGCTGACATACTCGCTGAACTTATTATAATAAGCGGTACGCGTATCCTTCGTGAAACTGATAGGTTTCTTGATAACTGCAGCCTGATACTTCTCCTTCATATCGCGACGATCGGTAACCTGCAGAATGATGTTGCCCTGTGTCAGTTCAACGTTCTTGGTTGCGTTTACCTCACCATTCAGAATAGCCTCCAGATAGTTGCGGTTGTCAATATTCATAGAGGTTGCATGCTCATACATATTACCTGTGAACCAGTTCTTCTCACCAGTCTGACCATATTTCTTTGCCAGCTCTTCGAAGTCTGCACCACCCTGCAATGCATTGTAGATACTGTCAGCCTTCTGACGAGACTCTTCAACTGTCTTACCTGCAACCTGAATCTGGCGGAATTCGATAGAATCGGGCACTGTCTGCTTGGCAATGAGGCGAACAATGTTCAATGTGTTGTCATCAGCCATTTCAAAAACGCCCGTTGTACCAATCTCAAGATTCTTAATAGTATCACTCAGATTCTGATATGCTGTATTTGAGAGCGGCAAGCCGATATAAGGCATTTCAGAAGCACTCTTGGTAACGACTTCTGCTGGGTCTTCTGCTGTAGCAAGCTGCTGCTGATATGTAGCAAAACTCTTGTTCAGACCAGCTTTGTCTGTTGCAGATGCAACAATCTGTACGTCAACATACTTAATGTCACGTGTTTCAACAGGCAGTACAAACAAGGCTTTCAGCTCCTCATATTTTGCTTTTAATTCCTCATCGGTCACCTTCACATCGGTATCTTTGATAGAAGAATAAGCCAGTGTAGCCAATTGAATCTCACTCTCTTCGTTAGCATCGTTGAAAGCAAGCTCAGCCTCGACTTTGTTAGAGATGACACAACTGGCCAACAGGTTTTGATATTTCTGGGTCAGAAGATTTTGACGAAGCTGCTTCTCGCAGAAGAGCCATACCTGATATACCTCTTCCATCTGCGCTGCCTGCGGTGTGTTCTTAGACTTCTCATACTGATCGAGGAAAGTCTTCACTGCGTTCACATCAAAACGACCTGTCTGCTGGTTGTAGAACTGCGGAATGGGAATAGCTTGCTGCAACAGCGGGCTGGTACCCTGGGTCATAATGTCTGTAATTTCCTGATCGGTAACAGTCATACCAGCATGCTCTGCATCAGCTTCAATCACCTTATTGGTGACATACATCTGCCATACTCGGTCGTAAAGTTCGTTCTGTTCCTGATCAGTAAGTGTTTCACGACCACTGAGGACTTTCTGTACATTGGAATACTCTTCTATGAGAGTCTGGAACTCCTGTACATTGATTTTCTTACCTAACACTTCGCCTACTTGCTGGCGTGCTTCTCCCTTGATTCCTTCACAAGAGCGGAACGCCTCTTCAGCGATGAATGCAAACAGAGCCAAACCAATGATTATAATCAGCGTGACTCCTTTGCTTCTAATTTTTCCTAATGCTGCCATTTGTTTTTAATTGTTATTTTAATTATTTTTGTTGTTCTTGATGATCAGCTGTCTGCATCTCTATGCGCATTCCCATATCCATGCTAAGCCGGCATTTTTACAAAATGCGCACAAAATTACAAAGAAAAAAGGAAATAGCACAATTTTTGATGAAGAATTTTACTTTATCCCTCTACTTTCAGTCTGACAAGCTCGATTTTAGTCATGGTATTCTTTACAATTTTGAAACTGAAGGTGCCAATTTTAACGATTTCATTCAATTTGGGGAAACTCTGATATTCATGCAGTATCAATCCTCCAACCGTCATGTATTCATCGCTTTCCGGCAGGTCGAGGTCGAACATCTCGTTAACCTTGTCAATCTCCAAGCGGGCAGAAAGTACATACTCGTTATCGCCCACTTTCTTAGCTATATATTTCTGATTATCGTGCTCGTCTTCTATTTCTCCAAAAATTTCTTCTACAATATCTTCCAGACTGACAATACCACTGGTGCCACCAAACTCATCAACCACCACACCCAAAGTTTTCTTCTGCTGCAGGAAAATCTGCATCAGCTTCTGGGCTGCCATTGTCTCTGGGACAAACGGCATCGTCCGTACCAATCCCTTCAGATCAACACCCACCTTAGCAGGTACAAGCCGGAACATTTCAGACGAATGGATGTAGCCGATGATATGATCGATATCACCTTCATAGACGATAATTTTGCTGTGTCCACTCTCTATGAATTTTTGTTGTAGGTCTTGCGCACTCTCCTCTATCTCGACAGCAATGATTTCCGTACGAGGAATCATGCAATCGCGCACTTTGGTATCTTGAAAATCCAAAGCGTTTTGGAAAATTTTCACTTCATCCTCAATCTCGTCATCACTTTTGGCATTATCGATACTGGTTTGCAGCAGATAGTCCAAATCTACTTTTGTAAATGCGCCCTCTTCGTTTCCGTTTTGCATTTTGACCCCCACGATACGAAGCAAGATACGCGACAGAAAAGTGGAGAAACGGCTAATGGGCCACAAAATGATATAAAAGAAGTATGCCAACGGTGCAAAGAATGTAAGCATCCGGTTAGGATTACTTTTGAAAAGCGTCTTGGGAACGAATTCACCCGTAAACAACACGATGATAGTTGAAAGGATGGTATCAGCAAACAAGCGTGTACCTTCATCCAAATGAGCAAACAAGGTTGTATCAAAAAGTTTTGCAAACAGAATACCATAAAGCACCAACACAATGTTGTTGCCTACCAGCATCGTCGAGACAAAACCATTTGGATGACGATAGAAAATAGAAAGGCATCGTTGCGCAGGTCCGTTCTTTTCCTTATCCATTTCCGCCAGCAGACGGTTGCTGGAAACGAATGCAATCTCCATTCCTGAAAAGAATGCGGAAAGAATCAGTGTAATGATGATTCCTGTCAGCGTTCCTAATATGTCTATATCTGTGGTGTTCATAAGTTTCTTCCTATCATTGGTATCGTGGTCGTCGTGGTCTTCGGCGCAGGACGAGCGGGCTGTCGGCCGATACTACGTGCACTATCAGCCTGTTGTGTCGTCATCGTATCCATCGGATTATTATCAATGTCGCCACGCGAGAACGAGCCTTTTCCATTATACACCTCATAATGTGTCATCTTTTCATCACTTCTGAAACGGGTACCTTGCATCTCTCTGTCGGGTGTAACAAGATGAGAGTATTTGTTTGACCATATCTCATGCTTGTCCTCATCCCAATAAAGTTCCTCACTACTGAAATGCAGGCCCTGCTTGGTCAGGATGGTCACCCTCCCCCGCATCTCCCACAGATGCATTTTGTCGAAATAGTAGGCCGTATCACATTGTATATATGATTGCACATGTAGTGTCTGATCAAACTGGGTCAATAGCACACCTTTATCAAATATCCAACGCGAGGGGTCTCGCTTGTCGTTGATTTCCCAACGTTCAGCCACAATACGATATTTGATAATACCAGAGTCAGAAATCAACGTATTGACACCATACGATATCATCATAGCCACCGAATCGCGGTCATGAATGGCAGGAGCTGTATGTTCCCGTTCTTCTGTACACGACACCATGCTGCCCAGCCATAAAGCTGCAACAAGCAAGATACTACTGAACCTTGAATTTAGCAAACCAGCGTTCATTGAATGTGAATCCGATATTTATACGGAAGGTGTTTTCCTTGATGAAGGCATCCGTGCTCTGTACCCATTGTCCGCTGATATGCAGCATAGAACGGTTATTGTATCCGTTGATAATTGGAATACCAAAACCGATAGATGCTGCCTTCTCTTTTGGACCGTCCTGACCGTTAATCTTCAAATAAGGTGTCGTATAACTGATACCTGCACGATAATGAATGCGTTTGAAGAAATTGCGTGAACGTTCTCCTGGACAGTATTCTCCACCCAACGTAAATTTGGCACGATTGGAGAAATAATTGTCTTGCAACGTGTATTTGGCCTGATTGTTCACATTGGTATATTGGGGGAAAGCAATATCTTCCCACTTCATATACTGACCATCGAAACCGATTTTCAGTTTATTATCGTGGTTCCACATCAGACCAGCGCCTATCGTAAGGGGCAGTTTCATACCTTTCTTAATAGAATAATTGGTCGTATCCGCCACTTGT
>CADCPZ010000136.1 GCA_902803475.1 uncultured Prevotellaceae bacterium | reverse complement strand
GCTCTGATGAAAGTGGTTTTACCTGCTCCCATCGAGCCATAGAAGGCAACGACACGCTGACAATCACCTTTCAGTGCTTGTTCTATAAACTGACGGGCAGCGTTTCTGATTTCGTCGAGTTGATGTATAATGATTTTCATCGCTTACGTGGAGTTAGAGTTATTAATGGTATCAGCATCTCTTCCATAGAGATTCCTCCGTGCTGGAAGGTGTCCTTATAATAGCTGACGTAATAGTTATAGTTATTAGGATAGGCGAAGAAATCGTCGCCTACAGCAAAGACATAGCTCGTTGACAAATTGGGAGCAGGTAGCTGCGCTTTCTGCGGATCCTTGATGACGAAAATATCCTTATCGTTATAGCTTAGGTTCTTACCCAACTTATAACGAAGATTCGTATTGGTGTTACGGTCACCGATGATTTTCACTGGTTTGGTGGCACGAATGGAACCATGATCAGTAGTGATGACCACCTTGTAGTCACTCTGCGACAACAGACGGAACAAATCAGCCAATACCGTATGACGGAACCACGACAGCGTAATGCTGCGATAGGCACTCTCATTGTTTGCCAGTTCGCGTACCATTTTCATCTCCGTTCGAGCATGCGAAAGCATATCGATGAAGTTGATGACAACGACATTTAAGTCGTTTTGCTGTAACTGTTTGAACTGTTGTAGGAGTTTGTCTGCTCCCTGTGAATCGTTGATTTTATGATAAGAGAACTTATCATGACGACGATAGCGTTCTATCTGTGTCTGGATGAGCGGACCCTCATTGAGGTTCTTGCCTTCCTCCTCATCTTCATCAACCCACAATTCTGGGAACATCTTCGCAATCTGCTGTGGCATCAGTCCGCTGAAAATGGCATTTCGGGCATATTGTGTGGCCGTAGGCAGGATGCTCATATAGAGGTTTTCATCGATATCGAACATATCCCCTATCTCCTGTGCCAACACGCGCCACTGATCGTAGCGGAAGTTGTCAATCACAATCATGAAGACCTTTTCGCCCTCACTGAGCAATGGGAAAATACTCCGTTTGAACACATCGGGACTCAACAAAGGGATATTTTCCTGGGGGTGTGCCGACAATTTCTGTCGTGCCTCAATCCAGTCCAGGTAGTTTTTCTTCACAAACTTGGCAAAACCCAAATTGGCTTCTTCTTTCTGCATCTGCAGCATTTCAGTCATGGAGCTGTCGGTAGAACTGAGTTCCAGTTCCCAGCGCACAAGACGTTTATATACATTGATCCAATCATCGTAGGTCCTGCAATCCATCATCTGCATGGCAATCTGTTGAAAATCTTGCTGATAGCCAGATTGTGTCACCTCTGTAACTATCTCACGCTGGTGTACGTTTTTCTTCAACGTAAGCAGAATCTGATTGGGGTTGACGGGCTTGATAAGGTAATCAGCAATCTTCGAGCCGATGGCCTGATCCATAATATTCTCCTCCTCGCTCTTTGTCACCATCACTACAGGAGTAGCTGGCTGGATTGACTTGATACGTTGGAGGGTTTCCAAACCACTAAGTCCTGGCATTTGCTCGTCGAGCAGTATCAGGTCGAATGTTTGTTGCTGACACTGTTCCAAGGCATCGCTGCCATTGCTGACTGTAATGACCTCATAGCCTTTCTTCTCAAGAAAGAGGATGTGAGCACGAAGGAGTTCTATCTCATCGTCAACCCAAAGTAATAATCCGTTGCTCATAATTTCTAACCTTAACGATAACCTTTACTGTCATTCTACACCTATCTGCCAACATCAGAACCCATTAAAATCGATGTATTCATCGGTGTTTCCAGCCTTCTCCTCGTCTTCATCAAAGATGAAGTTCTCTTCCTGCTGTGCCGGCTGCTCTGGTGTTTCCTCCAAGATAATGATACTGTCGTCTTCTGCAGCAGGTGCATCGTCCATGATAATGATATCATCCTCGGAAGGATCGGCTGGAGTTTCTGGAGTTACAGGAATAGCTGGGGTTTCTGGAGATACTGGAATAGCTGGAGTATTCGGAGTTGCTGGAATGATTGGCTCGTCATCAGCAGGAATGATGATGTCATTATCTTCTGAAACCTCTGGAGCCTGACGAATGACTGAGGATGGAGGAGGTTCAGGGGTGATTGGGATTTCTGGAGTTTCAGGAGAAACCACAGGTTCTGGAGTTTCAGGAGAAGCCACAGGAGCCGGAGTTTCAGGAGAAGCCACAGGAACATCTGGAGTTTCTGGAGAAACTGGAATATCTGGAGTTGCAGGTATTTCAGGACTATCTTCTTCCATCGGAATCACCACATCTGCCTCTGTAGGAATGGTTTGTCCATCCATATCAATCACATCGGCCTGCGTAGGAGCTTTGCTTTGTATTTCTTCCTCAAGGTCACGTTCACGAGGCGTTGCCACCTCTGCAGGCTCAGACAATAGATAGCGCGTAGTAACCTTCAGCGGCGCAAAATTCTTTTTGTAGAATTCATCGTAGTCGTTGTAACTGAACTGAACGCCAATCATCGCCATATTCTCAACACTGATGACCATGCTCCTGGCTTTTTGAAGCAGTGGGACTATACTCGGCTGTTCGTGGACCTGACGCGCATATTGGAAGGCCTCGTCAAAGCTACGGAAACCACTGATGATCATCCTGCACAGTCCACCGTCTTCCTGTATCTCGATATCGAAATTGCGCACCAGGAAGCTGGTAAAATTGAACTTCGCCATCTCGAACAACAGTTTGTTTTCACTGACAGAATCGGGGTCATATACCACCATATACAGATAGTCAGCTATACGCTCCTTAGAGAACTGTTGTACCTTAATGCTATCGCTGTCGTTCATGACTGACGTACGACGGTCCCACACATCTCCTAAATCGAACTTTCCACCACGCAAGCGTTTGCCGGCATTGACACCGTTGACAATCATACCTGCCATCTCGCTGATGCGACTGCTGGGGAATTTCTCCACCACCTCTTTCATATTTTCAACACAGCCTTTTGCATCGCCATCGTTCAGTTTACTCAGGCCACCGATAAACAGGAATTTATCACGGTTAGCACCCAAAGGGAAGCGTTGTTCTGAGATTTGGGCATTGGTACGCACCTCGTTGTAGCGATTATTTTTGAACGCATCGTAGGTAGCCGCATAAAGCGAGTCTTCAATGTGTACACCAAATTTCGCATTCTCCGTAAAATAGGGATCAGTCAAAACAGTTGTCCACTGATGTTCTGGGTATTGCTCCTTCAACTTCTCCACATAGGAGTCGGCCATGACAGGCATTCCCATACGCGAATAGAGCAGGAACAAGTGGTAATACACATCGGGCATCTGTTCATAATCAGGATAGTCATCGGCTACGCGGCGCAGGTATTTTTCGCTCAGCAACAGGTGGTCAAGCTTATCTTTGAAGATAACGCCGGCATGATGAAGTCCGTCTTCCAATATCTTGTTACTAGCATCCAACTGTTCTGGGGTAAACGGGATTTGTGCCAAATAATATTCGCGTTTGTGGGGGTCGTTCTGTGCGCTATCTGTGACATGCTCCAGAGAGTCTGCCAACTGTTCTGCACGCATGAGGGAGTCGCGCTGTTCGTCTGTCAGTTCAGGCTGTTCTTCCCCCATCAAGTCGCTGACAACGGTTTTGTTGGTGCGTTGCCAGTCATCGACATTCTCTCGCTTGCCCCATTGCTGTTGGAAGGTTGTCTTACCCTGAGCCACAGCCATCGGATTGTAGAAATACCAGGTTCCAGAACCTTGCTTCGATGCATTATTAGACTGCGCCACTGTTGACGGAGTCATACTTGAAGTATTATTCTGCGATAATTGTGATTCAGCCTCAGCCTCAGCTTGTTTTCGTCGTTCTTCCTTCTCTTTCTTCTTCAGAGCTTCAATCACGCGGTCGATAGCTTTGTTTCGGTCTTCCTCAGACATAGTCGCCAACTCCTGTAGCGAGTCCTGCAAATGTACTGCCTCTGTATAAGGCACCAGTTCATCGAGCACGACTGAACGTTCGGACAGTTGTTTGTAGTCATCACGTTCCTTATCCAGCAAACCGATGGCTTCGCCGTAGCATCGTTTGGCATCGCTGAATTTCTCCTGCAACCAATATAGGTCACCTAAATGCAGAAGCAGCACACCTTTCTCGATACCATTGCGAGTAGCTTTCTCATTTCCTTTCTCGTAGGCAGAAATGGCATTCATCGTATCTTTGTCAGCCAGATAGATATTACCAATGGCATAATACACCTGATCCAAGTAATCCTTGTTCTTATCCGATGCAGCCATGCGCTTCAGACGACTGATCATCTGCTTGGATTTGCCGGCAGCCATCACCTCTGTCATCGCAATACGAGCATTGAACTCCAGTTCGTAAGGAGGATTCTGACGGATGACGTGCTTAAAAGCCTTATATGCCTCTTCCTTATGACCGAGTGCAGCCTGTAACTGTCCCATCAGGTACCATTCACGGGCTTTCTGCTTGCGTCTCATTTCGTGTTTGATAACTTTTTGCAGATAGGGAATCGCTTTCTCGAACTCACCTGTATGGATATAGTAGTCGGCATAGGTGTAGTCCCATTCTTTTACTGCACGCCAGTCCATTGAGTCGCGCTGCATATTTCGGATGACATCCTCTGCATCATACAGCCATTCCTGCTCTACATAGCATTTTGCTAACCAGGCACGTGCCTTACCATAGATAGCTGGCTGTGTCTGATACAAGCGGCTCATAAAAGAAAAAGTAGCGGCTGCTTCATCAAAATCTCCTTTAAAGAACTGTGAACGTCCCATGAGCATCCAAGCTTTCCACAAGAACGGATTGTATTCTCTCCTACTCAGCCATTCAATATCTTTAGGTGTCTTCCTTCGGTTTTTCTTCCATTCAGGACGTTTCTTGATACTATGCTGATGAATGGCTTTCTTGGCTTTCTCAATGGCTCGGTCGTAGTTGCCTTTACCCAAATCACGGCTGCTTTTATTGCCGACTGTATAAAGAGGAATGATTTCTGTGAAGTTGTCCTTGTTTCCGTTTTCCTTCTCCAAGGAACCATCTATATAAGCCTGTGCTCCATTATAATAGGTATTGTATTTCGCCGTAAAAGAATGCCACCAACGCGTTTGTGAGGTATTCTTCTGCGTAGAACAGCCGATAATCAGCCATACACAGCCAATTACCAACACAGGGATAATATATCGATCATGGAATCTATTGTTCATTCCTTACGTCTTACTCCTTCTATCCTTACTCCCTTTTAAACTCTTTTTCCCCCATTTTATTGCATCGGACGGAATGTTCTGAAGGATTATTCTTGTTTTTTAGCGCATCTTTCAGTTCTGCCAGCTTACAATCGTCCTTACCCGTGCAACTGGCACAATCGTTATCCGCTTTCACAATAGGGTCGTCGGTACTGCCCCATGTTGCGATAGCTGCAACGATACCCAACATGATCAATGCTCCAAATGCAATCCCTATGAAATCCATTATTCTACGATTTTAAAGCCTGCTGTCTGGAGGTCTTTCCAATAATGCGGATACGACTTGGTTACCACCTCTGGATGACGGATAACAATCTGAGGCAAAACCATACATAACGGAGCGAAGGCCATCGCCATACGATGGTCTTCATACGTATCTATGACAGGATTCGCCTGTGCTTTTCCTCGCTTGCCGTCCCACAACAGTTCACTGTCGTTACGGTCTTCTATCTCGAATCCTAGTTTCCGCAGCTCAGTCTGCAGTGCCTCGATACGGTCGGTCTCCTTGATACGCAAGTTTCCCAAGCCTACGAAATGAAAGGGTATGCCTAACGCACAACAGGTAACAACAAGCGTCTGTGCAAGATCAGGCTGATTCTTGAAATCATAATCCAGGCGAGGTACCACTCGGTTGTGGCGAGTCAGCGTCACCAATGTCTTCTGCTCGTCGTACGAGGGTTGGAAAGTGGTTCTCACCCCCAACATATTAAACAGATAACGTACAGCAGAATCGCCTTGTCGTGAACCATCCAACAATCCTGGCAGCACAACTTGTGCTTCCTCGTCCTTCGTCAGCGCCATCATCTCATACCAATACGAGGAGGCACTCCAGTCGTTTTCTATCCTGTACGGACGACTCTGATAAGTATTGGGTTCCACATCAATCGTGTTGACATCACTCCATTCTGCATTGGCACCATAGTCGTTCATGACTTGTAGCGTCAGATCGATATAAGGTCGCGATACCACATCACCCGTCAAGTGCAACTGTAGTCCTTTCTGCAACATTGGGCCAATCATCAACAGGGCTGATATATACTGCGAACTGATATTGCCAGGCACTTCGAGCACACCGCCCTCCAGCGAATTTCCGTTGATATACAAAGGTGGATAGCCTTCCCTACCCTGCGACTTAAAATCAGCAGACAAATAGGTAATCTCAGCCCCCAACCGCCGCAGTGCATCAACCAGCACACCAATCGGACGCTGTTGCATACGTTCTGTGCCAGTAATGATATGACGACCTTCTTTGGTAGAAAGATAGGCAGTCAGGAAACGCATCGATGTTCCTGCAGCTCCTACATCTATCACATCAGGCATTTCTTTCAAAGCTCTAATCATCACGGCTGTATCGTCACAATCAGATAAATTCTCCGGCATCTCTGCGCCTCCAGAAAGAGCATGTATAATCAGCGCACGATTGCTGATACTCTTCGATGCAGGCAGGATAATGGTTGCGTTAAGCCGTTCAGGACCCGTTATTTTATATTGCATAAATGATTGCTTTAGTTGTATTTCACTCAGCAAAGGTAATAAAAAGATTATACTTCCCGTCATTTCACGAGCAAAAAAACAAAATATCAGCAGAAAAAAGCAAAAAGATGAAGGAAAATTTGCATTTCTCAACAGAAGTATGTACTTTTGCACTCGCTAAAAGGCATCATACGCTTGAAAGCACAATGGTATCGGGATTTAGCGCAGTTGGTAGCGCACACGTCTGGGGGGCGCGAGGTCGCTGGTTCGAGTCCAGTAATCCCGACCAAAAAGAAGAATCCAAGGTGCTACGTTAGCAACTTGGATTTCTTTTTTATATCGCCATTGACGAGTTACATGTATGACAACAGCACAAGAGATTATCAGAAGGATGGAGGCGCTGCAGAATGACAAGCAGCGAGAGATTCTCATGCGTTTTTTCAAAACAGGAAAGGGGGAATACGGGGAAGGCGACGCGTTCCTGGGACTGAAAGTGCCACAGACGCGGGCAGTCACCAAGGAG
>CADCPZ010000135.1 GCA_902803475.1 uncultured Prevotellaceae bacterium | reverse complement strand
GGTATGAAGAAATTTGGAAAAATGGCGCTCGTTGCTGTAGCAGCACTCGCCGTAGTATCATGCAACAATGAGCCGAAAGACAATGCACCCGCATCAAATGACGGAAAATCACTCTCATCAGGCAAGATTGCCTATGTGGTAATGGATTCTATCAACAACCAGTATGCCTTTGCCAAGGACTGCGAGAAAATTCTCAAAGAGAAAGAGGCAAACATCGAGAAGACGCTCTCAGGCAAACAGCAGACACTGCAGGCTGCTGCTGCTAACTTCCAGAAGAAATATCAGAGCAACGGATTCTCCAGCCAGGACGAGTTCAACCGCACACAGGCTGCTTTGCAGAAGCAGGGTGATGACCTGGAGGCATTGCGCCAGCGTCTGTTAGGTGAGTATCAGCAGGAACAGGTGAAATACCTCAAGGCGCTCAACGACAGCGTTGACCACTTCCTTGCTGTATATAATAAGGATAAGAAATACGACTTTATCCTCACCAAGGAAGCCGTACTCTATGCAGCCCAGTCGAACGATATCACAAAAGAGGTTATCGCTGGCTTGAACAAAGCATACAAGGGTATGAAAGCTACTGCTGAAGAGAAGAAATAATGACTCGTCAGCAACGATACGAATACATCATCAACTACTTCCGCACACAAATGCCGGAAGTAACAACAGAGCTGGAATTCGGAAACGCATTCCAGCTTCTTTGTGCTACCTTGCTGAGTGCTCAATGTACTGACAAACGCATCAATCAGGTAACACCGGCGTTGTTCCGTCGCTATCCGTCGCCAAAGGAAATGGCCAAGGCCGAACCGGAAGACGTGTTGGAATTTATCCGCAGCGTTTCCTATCCGAATGCCAAAGCCAAACACTTGGTAGAGATGGCGCGTATGCTCGTTGATGATTTCAATGGGGAGGTGCCTGAGAATCTCGATGACTTGGTGAAACTCCCTGGGGTTGGCAGGAAGACCGCTAATGTGATGCAGGCTGTATGGTTTGGAAAGTCTGCAATGGCGGTTGACACACACGTCTATCGCGTGAGTCATCGGTTAGGATTGGTACGCAAAACGGACAATACGCCACTTAAAGTAGAACTTGAGTTGATTCGTCATATTCCACAGGACGATATTCCAAAAGCGCATCATTGGTTATTGCTTCATGGAAGATATGTTTGTACCAGCCGACTACCGAAATGTAGCAAATGTGCGTTGAGCGAGATTTGTCCGAAACTGATAGAAAACAGTAAGTTGGGATAGGAAAATAATACAGATAAATCAAGACAGGAAGGAGAAGTTGATGAGTCAAGAACAGAAAATCTGTAGTCTTCAGAACACAAAGGTCAAACGATTGGTTGCCTTGCAGAAGAAATCGTCGGAGCGCCGCCAGCAAGGGGTGTTTGTTGTGGAGGGCAGGCGAGAGATTACCCATTGCATGCATGCAGGCTATCAGATGGTTGCTTTGTATTATTGTCCGGAAATATATAACGATGTTGAATCGGACACCGCAGAGGAGGATGTTGTCAGTTTGTTGATGGACAATCATCATCCAGAGGCTCCGTCTGTTTTCGAACTGACACGCGAGGTCTATGAAAAAGTATCGTATCGTTCAGGAACCGAAGGAGTGGTGGCAGAGGTGAGGATGCCTCAGCGCACCCTTGAAGATTTGTCTCTGGGCGACTCTCCGTTGCTGATGATTGTGGAAAGTGTGGAGAAGCCAGGTAATCTGGGAGCGATTCTGAGGAGTGCCGATGCCGCTGCAGCTACTGCTGTCATCTGTTGCGACCCGTTGACAGACCTATACAATCCCAATATCATCCGTAGTTCTATTGGAGCTGTTTTCAGCGTTCCTACAGTATCCTGTTCGTCGGAAGAATGTATCGCTTTCCTGAAAGCTAAAGGTATTCGCATCTTGACGGCACAACTGCAAGACTCCCATTTATATTATGACACCGATATGCGTGGTGCAACGGCTTTGGTGATGGGTACTGAAGCAACGGGACTAACGGATGTATGGCGCCAGGCTGCCGATGCGCATATCCGTATTCCGATGCTGGGCGCACTCGACTCTTTGAATGTATCGGTAAGTGCAGCCATACTCTTGTTTGAAGCGGTAAGACAAAGGGGTAAGGAGTAAGGGGAGAGCGGAATACGGGAGTCGAACCCGCCTCCTCGGCTTGGGAAGCCGATGCACTACCGATGTGCTAATTCCGCCAAAAACATTCACCTTTTTATCTGATGAAAAACAAATCCCTCGCCGTAGGGAGAGGGATGGAGCCGATAGCCGGACTCGAACCGGCGACCTACGCATTACGAATGCGTTGCTCTACCAACTGAGCCATATCGGCTTAAGCGGGTGCAAAGTTAGTGTATTTTTTCTTTTGTGCCAAATATTTTCCGATTATTTTTCTGACAACTTTTCTTTCAGGTATTGGCCTGTGAAACTTTCCTTGCATGCAGCAACCTCTTCAGGAGTGCCGCAGCAAACAAGGTTTCCGCCACGATTGCCCCCTTCCGGACCTAAGTCGATGACGTAGTCGGCACATTTGATGATTTCCATGTTGTGCTCGATGACCAGGATGCTGTGACCTCTGTCTATCAGTGCATTGAATGCTTGCAGCAGTCGCTTGATATCATGAAAATGCAGTCCTGTTGTTGGCTCGTCAAATATAAATAAAGTGGGCGTTTGTCGTTCCTGCGCCATATAATAAGCCAGTTTCACACGCTGATTCTCGCCTCCTGAGAGGGTTGAGGAGTTCTGACCGAGTTTGATATAACCCAATCCCACGTCTTCAAGTGGTTTCAAACGACTGATAATCTCTTTGGTGCCGCTGAAGAATTCGATAGCCTCGCTGACCGTCATATTCAGTACATCGTTGATATTCTTCTCGTGATAGCGCACATCGAGAATATCTTTCTTGAATCGTTGTCCGTGACATTCATCACATTCCAGCACGAGGTCTGCCATAAACTGCATTTCTACCGTGATGACTCCTGCGCCTTTACATTCTTCACATCGGCCGCCTTCGGTGTTGAATGAGAAATATTGGGGTGTAAATCCCATTTGCTTGGATAACGCCTGGGCTGCAAACAGCTGGCGGATGGCATCGTACGCCTTGACGTAAGTGGCAGGATTGGAGCGTGTGCTCTTTCCGATGGGATTCTGGTCAACAAACTCAACGTGTTTGATCTGTTCCCAGTCGCCTCCTATGGAAAGATATTCGCCAGGTATTTCAGCAACCTCGTCCAAATGACGCTTCAGGGCGGGGTAGAGGATACCCTTGACCAGCGAGGACTTGCCGGAACCAGATACGCCGGTGACAACGGTCATCACGTTCAATGGGAACTTCACGTTGATGCCGCGAAGGTTGTTCATGCGGGCACCGTTGAGTTCGATGGCAAGGTTCCAAGGCCGCCTTGACGATGGAACGTCGATGGTTTCGTTATGCGTGAGATACTTTACGGTATAGCTTTCCGGATACTTTTTCAGGGATGCTGTCGTGATGTCTGCCGCGTTTCCTTCGAAGACGATTTTACCGCCTAAGGTACCGGCATCCGGTCCTACGTCAATCAGATAATCAGCAGCACGCATCAGGTCTTCATCATGTTCGACAACGATAACAGTGTTGCCGATAGCCTGCAGGTCTTTCAGTACGTTGATTAGTCGGTTGGTGTCGCGGCTGTGCATACCGATACTGGGTTCGTCAAGGATATATAACGAACCAACCAAAGAACTTCCAAGGCTCGTTGTGAGGTTGATGCGCTGACTTTCTCCTCCAGAAAGACTATTCGACATTCGGTTTAATGTCAGATATCCAAGTCCCACATTCATAAGGAATTGCAATCGGCTGTTGATTTCTGTCAACAGTCGCTTTCCTACTTCTGCATCATGCTTGTCCAACGTTAACCGTTGGAACCATTCCTGCAGGTTCGTGATGGGCATTTCAACCAAGTCAGAAATGCTCATGCCGTTGATTTTTACATATTGTGACTCTTTCTTCAAGCGTGTTCCCCGACAGGTGGGACAAACCGTTTTGCCCCGATAGCGGCTCATCATGACGCGATATTGTATCTTGTACTGGTTGTCTTTCACCATTTGGAAAAACGCATCGATACTTACCTGGTCGTGAATGTCTAAGTGCCGCTCTGAAGGAAGCCCGTGCCACAGCATATCCTTTTCTTCACGCGAGAGTTCCATATAGGGCTTGAAGATGGGGAAATTATCTTTGGCAGCCCGTCGGCAGAATTCTGTTTGCCACATCTTCATCTTCTCTCCGTGCCAGCATTGCACACAACCGTCATATACGCTGAGTGTGGAATTCGGAATTACCAGTTTCTCGTCAATGCCGATGACGCTGCCGAAGCCTTCACAAGTGGGACAGGCTCCTGCTGGCGAATTGAAGGAAAACATATTGTCGTTAGGTTCTTCAAACGTTATGCCGTCAGCTTCAAAGCGCGTAGAGAAATCGTATGCGATGTTACCTGGCAGAAACAACAGTCGGCAGGTGCCGTCGCCTTCGTAGAAAGCTGTCTCACACGAATCGGTCAGTCGCGAGATGGCACTCTTGTCGTCATCAACAGACAGTCGGTCTATCAACAGATAAATGTCGTTTGCCTGAATCTCGCTTTGTGAAATCTTTTCGTTTCCGTCGGATGGTTCATCCTTCGTACAGAATTGTTCCAGAAAATCTTCTATACGATAGAATTCTCCTTTGTAATAAAGACGCGCATAACCCTGCTGGATTTCCATTTCCAGCTGTTTCGTCAAAGCACGTCCTTCAACGACATGCAACGGAGCCATCACGCAGAATTTGGTGCCTTTTGAGTAGGAGAGCACCTGTTGGATGATATCCTCAATGCTGTGTTTCTTGACCTCTTGACCACTAATCGGTGAATATGTTTTGCCAATACGGGCATACAACAAACGAAGGTATTCGTATATCTCAGTCGAAGTGCCCACCGTAGAGCGTGGGTTGCGGGCAATAACTTTCTGTTCGATGGCGATTGCCGGCGGCAGACCCTTGATAAAGTCGCAGTCGGGTTTTGTCATTCGTCCCAGAAACTGACGGGCGTATGACGACAGACTTTCCACGTAGCGTCGTTGTCCCTCAGCATACAAGGTGTCGAAAGCCAGCGAGGACTTGCCGGATCCGGAAACACCAGCAATCACAATCAACTGATTACGTGGGATGTTGACGCTAATGTTTTTCAGGTTGTTCACACGAGCGCCTTTGATCTCTATATCATGTTTGTCTTTCTTTTTTGCCATAGGAATACCTATTGTATTTCTGCAAAGATACATGATTTATTTCTTATGAGCAAAAATATTTCACTTCTTTCTTTCTTTGTATTGAAAATACGCTCGAAATCTGTCGGATACAGATAAAAAAAGGATGCTCCAAGTGGAACATCCTTCCTTTTACCCTAAATCTTAAACCTTTAACCTTTAATCCCTTGATGAACAATAGCGGTTTATTTGTTGTTATTCTTGCCCATGAACGCAGTCATCGGGTAGCAAGTTGAAACCGTTGCAAGGGAAGCCAAAATACCTAACATAATCTCCATAATCGTTATCCTTTCTCTATTTTTTAAATGGTTACTATTTCTATTTACTTTCTCTATGCTCCTTTTCGAAGCCTTATTATCCTTTTTCGAGTGCAAAATTACAACTGTGTTCGCACACAACCAAGTTTTTTCGCATAAAAATACACCAAACGGGCTATTTATTGACCTACGTCAATTACCCCGTTTGGTGCAGTTGTTACGGTTGAATTTTCCTATGGGAATAGCTGTCAATTATTTAACCAAAAATTTCTTACCATCTATGATGTAGAGACCGCGTGGCAGATGCTGGATGGCATCGCTGAAAGTATCAGCCGTTTTCACCATTACACCCTGAATCGTATAAACTCTAACGATATGACTGTCGTTGTCATAGATTTGTACGCCCACAATAGCGGTCGGTGTTTGGTAGTTGTCGTACGAGAATGCTATGTCCGTGTAACTGCCCCAGATGTATTCTTCAAGACCAGGATAGTCGATAAACGGGTTGCGGTTGTTCTGGATACCATAGACAGCCGTATTGCGCGGCACCTCCTTGTCGCTGCTCACGGGATCTTTCTTTGCCCATTCCATCAGCATATTCAGCTGCCATTCAGCCAGACCTGGATACTTGTTGCCGTCGAGAGTTGGTCTGGCTTCGCTGTTTTCGTTATACCATGTTGCGATTTCGTTCTCGTATCGTGTCACCATATAGAAATAGGTGCGTGCGAAGTCGCCTTTGTAAATGTCGTTCGGTTCAAAGCAGACTCCGGTGTAGCCACTATATGTACAATTTCCCAGTTTGCTGAAATTAGTGCTCGATGAATATTTTTCGCCGTTATTTTCGCCAAAAGGGTTATTGCCGCGTCTGTTATTTACGAGTTTGTCGGTAGGGTAGAGGTGGAAAAGGTCTGCATAGGCGATATGGCCTTTCTGTCCTCCGAACCAGCTGTTTGGAAATGAATGCTCACGGTTGTATTTGTCACCTTCTGTGCTGCCCCCTGAGCCACGGTCTTGGTCGGTTCCAAACGTGAAATTTGATGTATTGGAGTACATATCCCATACCTTACCGTCAGCTCGTTTGTCTGTAGTTTCATAGTGAGTCCACAGGGCATCATAGGTTTGTTTCTGGTGTCCGCTGGTGATTATCCCGCACAAAGCTGTTTTCAGTTCTGCACCCTTCTTTCCGTCGGCTGCGCTGTAGTAAGTGCCAGATTCGTTTGGTCCTTGTGCCCAAGCTGTGATAGCAAACAAGAGTGCTGTGATTGTGAAGAGTAGTTTTTGTTTCATCATGATATGGTTTTTAGGTTCTTGTCGCAAAGTTAGTGCATTTTCCCGAAACTCCAAAATTTTCGCTCATTATTTTCGTCGAATTCACGTTAAACTACAAAAAATGAAAATAGACTGACAGGCTGACTAAATATTTGGCAATCAAATGAATAACTCTTGTCCTCAAGCTCAAAGTTTTCTCCAAACAATTACTTTTTGCCAAAATGAAATTCTCTAGAGATTTTTTTGTAAGAGGACAGCTATCGCAACAAATTCTCTAGAGAATTTTGTGCAAAAGCATACCTTTTACTCTCCAAGACCTGTCAGTCTCCTGTCAGTCTCTGTCAGTCTTAAAAGACTGCAACTAACTGATACACAGCGTTCCTGTCAGTCTGTCAGTCTATTTTTCATTTTTTCGCTGTAAAGTGACAATAAATATTCCATTTTCCCGAATTATTATACCTAAAAATGTAGTTTTTATTTCATAATCCCAAGAGACAGGAAACGCGATTTCAAATTTGTTGAAAAAGATTAAATATTGTGATGACAATTGAAAATCACGTTCGTCTTAATGAGGTATTGCGTGTATGCATACGCGATAATTGATGTAATGACGCGAAGAAGAGACTAAATTTTACTAATCAATATTATTTTAAACCTAAAAACCAAAAGCAAATCATGAAGAAAAAAGATTTCTTTACATGGCCTAAACTGTGTGGCACGCTGCTGATGGGAGCTGTTACGCTTTTGATGGGTTCATGTGCCGTGGATGGTTTCAATGACGAGACGTACACGTCTGATGTCAGGAATGCACAATTGTTATCTCCTGCTGAAGACGACATCATCGTATCGGTGAGTACGGACGGAAAGAGCCAGACCATTTCATGGCCAGTTGTGCATGGAGCCGGTGGCTATCTTGTATCGTTCTATGATGAGGGTAATCCCGACGAGTTCATTGTTACAGACAGTATCGTTGACGGATGTTCGATTAGTGTTCCTCGCGAAGAGGATGTGAATTATAAGTTCATCATCCTGACGTTGGGCAATTTGGAGTTGAACAACACTGGTGCAGAGCTTGCTACTGCGAAGAAGATTTCGACCTTTACGCCGACTTATGAAACTATTCCTTCAGGCACCGAACTTAGCTCGTGGTTTAAAGAACATCCTATTCCTGCTGAGGCGCTTACCGAGATGAAGAACTACGACCTGGAGTCAGGTGGTGAGTACTTCCTCGATGATGTGCTGGACTTTGATGCTTATCGTGTAACCCTTCGCACGAACAACAAGGAAAACCATGCGAAGATTACCTATACAAATGAGGCTTCGTGTATCACTACGACAGCACAGATGGGTATCAAGTATATTGATTTCGACTGCGCGATAATACCAAATAACAAGGGTGTGTTTGCGTTCAGTAAGGAGACTACTGTTCCCGCTGCCAATACCATTAATCCCGAATTGTACAAGTGGACGGGTGCGTTGATTACCGACCCGATTGTCATCTCAAGCTGTAACTTTGACAATGTAGGCGGATACTTCTTCTGGGATAATGCAGCGAAGACATGGGCAGAAACCATGCTCGTCGATAACTGCGTTGTGCACCTCACTCCGCAGGCGGCTGTCGCAGGCGGTGTATTCTGGACCAACAAGGCCGGTCAGATCAACAACCTTACCGTCAGCAACTCTACCTTCTACGAGGACCCTGAATGTGCGGTTGATTACAAATACTTCTATCAGGCTGGCTTGGTGAAGGCTCCCGACCTGTATGTCGACACCGCACCAGAGCGTGCTACAGCCAGTAACACCCTGACCTATTCGAACTGTACGTTCTACCATGTGACATGGAACAACGGACAATGGGGTAACTACAATGGTATGCAAGGTAAGTCGACCTCTTATTGGGTGATGACTAATTGTATTTTCTACGACTGCTCAACCAGTGGTAGTGTGCCACGCCGTTTCCTGCATGGTCAGGCATACGCCAACTCGCCCAAGAACAAGACGTTCAATTACAATACCTACATGAAAAACGACGGTACGTTCCAGGATCCTCAGAACTACGACACGTCTGGTACCATTATTGAAGAAGACCCGCAGTTTGCTAATCCTGCTGCAGGCGATTTCACCATTGGTGCTTCTAGCAAACAGGCTGCTCTCAAGACTGGTGACCCACGTTGGCTGCCCTAATATATAATAATGTATAAAGAGAAACAGATATGAAACGAAATATATTTAAGACTTTGTTCCTGGCGTTGGCGATGATGTGCTCATTGCCGGCACTGGCACAGAATAAGACTGTGACGGGTACGGTGATTGATGAAACCGGAGAACCTGTCATCGGTGCTACCGTCCGCGTGGAAGGTACGCAGATTGCTGCAGTAACCGACCTTGACGGTAACTATACCATTGAAGTTCCGAAAGACGGAAAGCTCGTTGTTTCCTATATCGGTTACAAGGATATGACTACAGCGGGTGGACGCATTCAGCTGCAGACCGACAGCAACGACTTGGAAGAAGTGGTTGTCGTAGGTTACGGCGTTCAGAAGAAAGCTCACTTGACCGGTTCTGTCGGAACCGTACCGATGGACGATATCCAAGACCTCTCCAGCGGAAGCCTTGCTTCTACTTTGAGCGGTTTGGTGAACGGTATGTCTGTCAGCGGTGGTGATAGTCGTCCAGGTGAGAACGCACGCATCAGTATCCGTGACGTCAACTCTCTGGGTGAGATCGGTTCTACTGCACAGCAGCCGCTGTTCGTTATCGACGGATATATCTACCCGAACGATGTGAAGGTTGGTAATATCCAGCAGAACCTCGGTGCCGAGGCATTCAACAACCTCGACCCTTCAGAGGTGGAAAGTATCTCTGTATTGAAAGACGCAAGTGCTGCCGTTTATGGTGCACGTGCTGCTAACGGCGTTATCCTCGTAACTACTAAGAAAGGTAAGATGGGTGCACCACGCATCAGCTATAGCGGACAGTTCGGTTTCACCGATGCCGTTGCTACTCCGAAGATGTTGAGCGCATACGACTACGGTCGCCTCTACAACACCATTGCTGCTGCCGACCCGACCAATACTTCTTTGAACAGAACAACTGCTTTGTTCCAGGCTGACGAGTTGGAAGCTATGAAGGCTTTGAACTACGACCTACTTGACAAATATTGGGAGACTGGTTTCACGATGAAGCATAGCGTGAACATCAGCGGTGCTACCGACAATGTGAACTATTTTGCAAACATCGGTTACTTCGATCAGGATGGTAACCTCGGTAAGTTGGATTATGACCGTTGGAACTATCGTGCAGGTATTGACGTGAAAATTAGTAAGTGGCTGAGCGCTGGTATCTCTGTAAGCGGTGACTACGGTGAAAAGAACAAGCCGTTGCTGAAGGTGGGTGGATCAAGCCCAGAGAAGGACTACAACCTTATGCTCACTCGTCCACGCTACATCCCTGAATATGTTGGCGACAATGCCATTCCTACATACGGTATCAGCAATCAGGCCAAGGTACAGAACCAGAACTATTCTTTCGCTGTGCTGCAGAACAATGGTGACTTCAGCAAGAATATGAATTCAAATACGAATATCAATGCCAACGTCAACTACGACTTCGGTTGGAGCAAAATCTTCAAGGGATTGAAGTTGAAGTTCTCTTACAGCAAGAGTATCAGCACCGATAAGACCAATGAGTACGGTTCTTCATACAACCTGTATAGAATGGACCGCCGTTATGGTAGCGGTGAGCACCTCTACACACCGACATACGGTGACGATCCGACATTCGACTATCTGAATGCGACAAACTTCACCAAGCTGGAGATGAATAATGGTAACTACCTGAGCCGTCAGATGATTCGTACCGATAACTACCAGATCAACATCACCGCACAGTATAATCGTAAGTTCGGTAAGCACGATGTAGGTGCCGTATTCTCTATCGAGAAGTCTGAAGCAGAGAGTGAGTTCGTAAAAGGACAGGTGGAAGACCCATACGAGTTTACTACCCATCAGTCTAACTCTGGTCAGGGAACACAGACAACACAGTTCTCACGTGCTGAGTCTGGTACGCTGTCTTATATCGGTCGTATCAACTACTCTTACGCTGACAAGTACCTGTTCGAGTTCCTGCTCCGTTCCGATGCTTCTACCAAGTTCGCACCAGAGAACTACTGGGGTACTTTCCCTGCTCTCAGTGCAGGTTGGGTTATCTCTGAGGAGAACTGGTTCCGCGAGAATATCAAGTTCATCGACTTCTTGAAGCTCCGTGCATCTTGGGGTCTTACCGGTCGTGACAACCTCGCCGCTTGGCAGTGGATGCAGGTTTACAACCTCGACAAGAACAAGGGTACCGTCTTTGGTGAAGGCACCAACAATGACTCTGGTAGCCGTATCACCATCAACAAGAACACGTCTGCCGTAAACCGCGACGTACACTGGGATAAGTCTTACAAGTTCAACTTCGGTATTGATGCTCGCTTCCTGAAGCAGCGCTTGAGCGTAACGTTCGATGCATACCGTGAGTGGAACCGCGAGATGTTGATGAACCTCGCACAGGATGTTCCTGCAACCGTAGGTACACAAAGTGCTTCTACCAACTTGGGTAAGATGGACTCTTGGGGTTACGAGCTTTCTTTGAGCTGGCGTGACCGAATCGGCAAGGACATCAAGTACCATGTAGGTATCAACACCGGCTACTCTGACAACAAGGTTCTGAACATGGACTGGGAAACCGAGTACATCTATCGTCAGATGACTTACGGTCATCGTACCGACATCGGTCTCTGGGGTATGCAGTGCATCGGTATGTTCCGCAGCTTCCAGGACATCGAGGAGTACTTCGACAAGTACAACATCACTTCTTACATGGGTATGAACAAAGATCAGGTTCGTCCAGGTATGCTTATATATAAAGATGTACGTGGACAATATGACAAGGAAACAGGAACCTATGGAGGTCCTGACGGCATCGTCGATAAAGACAACGACCAGGTACAGCTCGGTCATCGTGGCAATACATACGGCTTCACCATCAATGGTGGATTAGAGTGGAAGAGTCTGTCATTCAGCTTCCAGTTCAATGCTAACTGGGGTGGCTACACCACCTTACCAGCAGCAGCTATCGGCGTGGCTTCTGGCAGCAATATCGAGTTCTATAACTTCCCATCATTCTGGAATCCCGACAACGTATTCGTTTATCAGGACATCTATGATGGAAGCGGTAACCTCGTGCAGGCAGAGAATCGTGATGCATTCTATCCAAACTTGGCTTACAGCATCAACTCTAATGCATCCAGCTTCTGGCGCATTAGTGCTGCACGTGTTAGTTTGAACCGCATCACATTGGCCTATACATTGCCTTCACAGTGGCTCAAGCCAATTGGCATCCAGAGTTGCCGTTTGAACATTACTGGTCAGAACTTGATCAACTTCTACAATCCATATCCTGAAAGTTTCACCAACCCGATGGCCGGTGCATTCGGTTCTTATCCGAACTTGCGCAAGTGGACGTTAGGTATCAATCTTTCATTCTAAAGGAAAAGCCCACCATGAACCTTCCGAAAGGTGGGGGAATGGTGAAGAAGGAATATAACAAGAAAAATAAAAATAAAGAATATGAAAACATTGAAATATATCACCTTTGGCTTGGTGGCTGTAATGGGACTGGCCTCATGTAGTGATGAGTTCTTGGAGGAAAAGAAGAACTACGACAACGTGGGTGCTGAAGTCTATAATTATTACAGCGGAGCCTTAGGACGTGTCAACGACTTGTACGGCTGGTGTTTGCCGACAGTTGCCGATTTGAACTGGAAATATCCGTCAATGGGTAACGATGATATCGCTGGAAAGTCAACCGAGGAATACAGAGGATTCTCTGATTTCGTGAATCCAGAGATTACACTTAGCTCTACCAGCGGTACCAACGCGGTTCCTGACTTATTCTGTGGACAGCAACAAAATATTCAGGAAGCTGTTTATGGACGTATTCGTAACTGTAATGATGTTATTCGTGGCATCAGCGGCAGTACCTTGTCTGAGAAAGAAAAGAACGAATTGCTGGGACAGGCATACTTCTTCCGTGCATGGTGCTATTATAATCTGATGAAGTGGTATGGCGGTGTGCCCATTGTTACGCACGTTCAAGACCCTGTAGCGGAATCCTTTATCCCACGTTCCAGTGCAGAGGAAACCAAGAACTTCATTCTCTCGGATTTGGAGAAGGCTGCTGTTCTACTTGGTGGCGGTCCTGCTGAGGAATATGGCCGTGTGACCACAGGTACTGCGCTGGCTTTGAAAGGTCGCGTATTATTGCTGTGGGCAAGTCCGCTCTTCAACCGTGCAAATGATCCAGATCGTTGGACGGAAGCTTATGCCGAGATGTCTCACGACCTTCCGATGATTGATGCTTGTGGTTATGGACTGTATCAGACAGGTAATAATGTTAATGGTAGTGACTTTGCTATGCAGTTCTGCACATCAGCAAGAAATCCAGAGGCAGTATTCGTCACCTTATATAATAATAT
>CADCPZ010000134.1 GCA_902803475.1 uncultured Prevotellaceae bacterium | reverse complement strand
GTTATACTCCACCGCTATTTCCTGAACGGAGCGGGGGTCGCCTTCTTTTTGTTTTTGGGTAACATATTCGGCAATCATTTCATCTTCAAGACGATACTTCAACGTAGCGGGACCCGTGATGCCAGGCCTCAGCTTCAGCACGTCTCTGTCATCGCCTTGCAGTTGGTCGGCGTAGCCTGGCACATCGGGGCGTGGGCCCACGAAGCTCATATTGCCGATGAGCACGTCCCACAGCTCAGGCAGCTCATCCAGCTTGTAGTGGCGGAGCTTGGCACCGAACGGCGTGATACGTTCTTCGCCTGCGATGCTAATGGGCGAATCGTCAAGTCCGTCTGTCATCGTGTGGAACTTGTGTATCTTGAAGGGCCTGCCGTCCTTGCCGATGCGCTCCTGCACAAAGAAGACCGGCTTGCCAATCTTCACCCTCACCAGCAGCGCGATGACGAGCAGCACAGGCCAGAGGAGAAGCAAGCCTACCAAGGCAACGGTTCTATCGAAGAGGGGTTTGAGGAGCATTATGCATTGTTTTATGGGGCAAAAGTACAAAACGGCCGCCCCAAAATGGCCAGCCGATTAAGAATTATGTATGGATTTGCGTCAGATTGTTTCCCTATTCCATCATATCCTCTTCCCGCATCGGTTCATAAGCCCCTTCCTTCATCTCCAAGATCACTGTCCCCGACTCCAAGGGGTGGATGGTATGCCACTTCCCCATAGGTACGTTGATGGCGACGCACTCCCCTCCCGGCTTGAGGTCGACGGTCTCTTCAACGACACACCCCGTGGCGTCAAAGAACACTTCCGTGGCATGGCCGCGAAGGATGATGATGGTTTCAGAGGTCTTCGGATGACGATGGACGGGAACATGGGTCCCCGGCTCTATGGCATTCAGCATCCGTTGCGACTGATCCTTGTCGGAATTGCGCAAGTCGTGGTTCATCCTTAAACGGGGCGAGGCCTTGGCCTGCTCGGTCAACTCATCTAACAAGGTTTGGTCTATTCTCATGCTTCCTTGGTTTTTAGGTATTCTTCGTGCAGATGGTAGTATTTCCTCATAAAAAGCAGATAGGCACTACCGCATACCGCAAACACGATGCACATATAGACCCAGTGCTTCATTGGGAGCAGGATCATGCCGAACGAAACAGCCATTTGCAGCAACATATAGATGATCGACACCAAGGTGTGCGGCATCTTCAATTCGTTGGCCATGATTTGGTAAGCGTGCTTGCGGTGTGCCTCGCCAAGATGCTCGTGCAACATGATACGGTGGCAGATGGTGAGCACCGTGTCGACACCATATACCGTGAAGAAAACAATGTAAGTGAGGTCGTTTTCGTGAACCATCAACTTGCCCACGGCGAAGATGAGGATGAATGCCATGCCGATGGCGCCCACATCGCCAGCGAAGCATTTGGCTTTTTTGCGAAAATTGAAGAAGCAGAAAACCAACACAGCCAGACCTGTCACAATGAGGAATGGCATGTCGATAAAGGGCATCTTGCTGTTGACATAGACCAGCGGCAGCAGCACTGACAGAGAATAAGCCCCAGTGATGCCATTGATGCCGTCCATGAAGTTGTAGGCGTTGGTGATGCCCACGCAGACAATCCAAGCGATGAGCACCGCCCACCACATGTCGAGCTTGAGGATACCCAATTCATGGAACATGAGGAACATGGCCGTGAACTGCACGACAAGCCGTGCCCAGTTGGGTACGGAATGCACATCATCAGCAAAACTCACCAAAGATATTAAAGTGAGGCCAACCATGAACCAAGGATACTGTAATCCAAAGAAGGCTGCCCACAGCCATGCACCAAAAAGGAAGATGATGCCCCCGCCCCGCAAGGTGACCTTGGTGTGCGACGAGCGTTGGTTGGGCTTGTCGATGATGTTAAACCTATCCGCAATGCGGAAATAAACCAACTCCGCTGCCACCAGAATGGCAGCGATAATCAAATATGTAACAAAACTATTCATATCAACACAACAAATTGGAAATCACAATCCGTGACTCGCAAAATCCTGATTGTCTTAACTAAGGAATGGCTAATTATTTCTTCAGAAAGAAAACATTCATCTCGTCGACGGTCAGCGTGCCGCTGGCAATAATACTTTCCTGTACCCACTTGAGGTCTATTTCGCTCAGAAGACCGCAATAGCGCATATCGTCCACCATAAAAGACTCAAGTTTCGCTTTGATGGGTTGGGCGCAGTTTGCATAAGAATCGTGTGAGAGAAAGCTGTAATCTTCACCTTTCAACAGCACTTGACAGGCAAGCATTCTTGGACGCCGCTGAATGTATAGATTGATCTCCGAATTAATCAACACCGAACAGACCAAAATACGGTCGTCTGCTACTCCTGCAATAATCAAAAACTTCTCGTGATCAATATCAGCCCACGGACCGATAAACACAGCACCCGGAGCAATAGACAGGTCGCGAAGCCCCGACAGGGCAGACAATGTATTCTTATTCGCCATCTACACCTAACTTAGGGCTGCCGTCATCTTCGCGTACTCATTCACACACTCCAACTCATCCGCATCCAGCCCGGCTTCGCGGGCTATACTATCCCAACTGATGGAGAAATCGCGAGCCGTGCTACGCCATGCCACATCGTGCGACTTCTCCTTAATCTCGCCATACGACAACGAAGCATACTTCTCAATCGAATCCGACAGCGCCTCCTGCTCATTAGCGGAAAGACTATTCAAATCGGCATCCACCAGCGGACGCACATACATCCAGTTCTCCACTTGGAAATATCGGCCCAGGCCCTCAGTGTCCGGCAAATACGAATCGCCACGGACAATTTTGAGCATATCGTACAGCCGTGACGGCACAGGCCCCGCATCCATAGCGATATAGGTATCCCCAGTAATGGGACGCCCCCAATCCGCCAAATGTTGACGGTCGGCGAAGTAAATTACCTTGAATATTTTGTGAAAATCCTTACGCTGTACGCGGTTCGCCACGAATAGCAATGCATTCAGGGTCTTCACCTTATCGAACTGTACATTCATACTCGATTCTGTATTTCGTTTGCAAAACTACAACTTTTATTCCATTCGGAAGTAATATCCACTCATAAAAACTGTCAAACAACCCTTGATCCTGTCTCGCCTCCCTCTCCGTCGAAGGATCCGCCACATCAGCTCCTTGTGATGGAAATGAGAATAAACGTGCTCTATTAGGAACATGGCCAACATCATCACCAACGCAGGATACACGCTGCAACGACCGATAGCCTTCACCACCTCCCGTGTAGCTTATGGAACGGATGACGCAGCACCGTCTTCGCCGCCAGCCACAAGAGCCCCATCTTGGCATACTGGCGCACTAAGCACGGGTCAACGAGTTAGGTGTAGCGGGGTTTGTGGAGGGGGAGGAGGTGGTAAGCCATATCGTTATTGCGCCACTTTGGTTTTGTTCATAAGAAGCCATCTAAACAGGCTCAGCCGGGCCAACTGCTGGGCTTCCATAAATGAATACCACTCTTGGTTAGTGGTGTCCTTATTCAAGAGAGAGAACTCCCGATCACTCAGAAACAGTTTTCCTGTATGAGCAATCTTACTCCGCAACGTATATAGCCGTTTGAACTTACGAATCGAGTTTTCTGTCTTTGACACATACTTGGAAAGATAGGCCATAAACTTTTTACTCACACTATAGACCAACTGACCACACTCTTTACAACGCTTTACTTTCACGCCCCTGTTCTCAAAATCAATCATCGTCTCAATGGATGAGATGAATGACACAAAGCCAATACTCTGATGTTGCAGACCAAAGCTTATACCCTCAGATAGCAATACCATTGCAGAATAAACGATATCCCTATCATTTTGATCAAGTGAAAAGAACACATCTAATGCATCGGCAGTTTTTTCTTGTAGTGACACTTCATTCTTCTCTTCTTGAATAGGATTGTCTGTGAAATAGAAAGGATTTTTGTCCATTGTTATGCCAACGCTACCATCAAGTACTGACAGTTTATGTATTATTCTGTCTTGCGCATACTCAGGATAAGTGTATCCAACGGCAGCAATCCACTTACTCGTTTTGGCAGCCTCATTAAAGGCTGTCACATCGCTTTGAGGCAGGTTTTCAAATCTTTCAAAAGGTGCCGCACTGCCCCACACTGTAGCCGTCGAATTATAGGTAAAGAATTCGAAATTTGATAAAGCTGTCAAAATCGTACAGATTTTCCTTGAATAGTCAATGTCCTTCTGAATCAAGTCATACTCTTGAATACCGTCCTCAGCCTCAAGGCAGTAGTCAAGAAACGCTGGATAGTGTCTCGCGTAAGCACATCTCGGAGCAACTTTTGACGTAATCGG
>CADCPZ010000133.1 GCA_902803475.1 uncultured Prevotellaceae bacterium | reverse complement strand
GGCCATACTTGGGAGGAACAGGCAAAGAAATACCATATCACCTTCATGATTGCCAACGATGCACCAGGCAGCACCTACGGCACAGCAACACGTTTCAAGGAGGCATCAATGGCTTCTGGTTATCGTATAGTCGTCAAGAGTTGTGAGACCAACGGTTCATCAACACGCCTCATCGTCACCAACAATGGTATCGCCCCACTCTACCGTGATGCGTTCTTCGCTATCGGTGATGTTCGCTCAACAACGTCCCTCAAAGGACTTCTTCCAGGACAGGAACAAAACATTGAGATTGCAGCAAAGCTTCCCAATGCCGATGACTTAAAAATTGTCAGCGACTGCATCCTCGATACACAGGAAATAGAATTCGAAGCAGGAACGAGTACAACAGATATTCATGCCGTAGAATCCGTCGCAAATAGTCAAGACAAATGGTATAACCTTGCTGGTCAGCGTGTCGGAAAAGATTACAAGGGCATCGTAATCGTAAACGGAAAGAAATACATCATCCAATAAAGACAAGAGTCTCCAAACCCCTCTATCATTTAAGGAGCATCCTTTGACAACCTTGAGTCTGTTGGACATTTTCAAAGAACAGGGCAATAAAAAAGAGGATGTGCCTATTTTGACACACCCTCTTTTATATTGTACTAATAAATAATCCGTTCATCATAACGCCGCTGCTGCAATCCAATCATAGACGTAGCTGACGACACCAAACAGCAGGATGCCTGCAGTACTGATGACAAGCGCCAGTTTGGTGTTGCAATCCATGCGGAATGTTGACAGCGGATGTTCACTCTGCTTGATAATGCTCATTATTGTATTTTATTTAAGTTATGCTTTGAAGACCTCTTCGCCATCGACGATGGTGGCAATGATGTTGGCCTGTGCGACCTTCTCGATATCGTCATGCAGGAAATCGCAGTCGAATACCGTCATATTGGCAATCTTGCCGAACTCGATGGAACCCATGCGATGCTCCTGATGCCACTGACGGGCCACGTTGATAGTCATCGCACGCAGCGACTGCTCGCGGCTGATAGCCTCCTTCGTATTGCGCGGCTTGCAGATATCACCGAACATCTCCTGCGGATACGTACGCTTTTCAGCTGTGTAAATGCTGAATTTAACGTTCATCATCGGAGAGACGGGATAGTCGGAATGGAACACCACGTTGGCTCCGGCATCGTAGAACGACTTGATGGGATAAGCCTGTTCTGCCAGTTCCTTACCGACGTATGAAATCTCCTGGTCGTATGGACCTCCGATAATCTCAGGCGTCCACAACGGGGCAACAGCTGGCACGGAACCGGTTGCTGCCATACGTTGACAATCCTCAGGAGTGACGAAATGGAGGTGCGCCAGCACATTGCGCTGATCCTTGTTGCCAGTAATCTTCTCTGCATCCTCGATACAGCCCAGCATGAAATGCGCAGCACCGCCACCTTCGGAGTGAACATGAACGGCCAGGCCCTCTTTGTCGGCTTCGACAATCAGCTGCACCATCTTGTCGTGGTCGTTGAAACGCTCTACACCGTGATAGCCGGGTTGGTCGAGATAGTCCTGGTTCTGCCAGCCAGTATGGGCCTCGGTCACGCCGTCGAGGAAAGCCTTGGCACCGATGATATGGAAATACTCACCGCTCAGTTCAGCACGCTGTGCAGCGATGCGGGCAATCTCTGCCTTCGGGTCGGCGATATTGTCGGCAACATACATATAAGCATAGGTGCGCAATCTGAGCTTGCCTTCTTGTTCCAATTCATAGTACGCCTTGGGAGAATCCTTGAAGAAAATTTCTGTACCTGCATCAGCGACAGCGGTAAAGCCGCTAGAGAGGGCGAAATCCTGCCATGCAAGCAGATATTTTTTGGCATCTTCCAATGTAGTGGGAAGCTTTGAAATGATTTCCATCACAGGATTTTCACAGATATAACCATCCGGTTCGCCGTTCTCATCCACATGCACCATATCATAACCCATTCTCTTCGCGTAGGCGGCATCGATACCTGCCCATTCCAACGCTTTACTGTTGAGCAGCATGGAATGTCCGCCACCGGTCTGCATAATCAGCGGCTTCTCGCTGTAGATGTCGTCCAGGTATGCCTTGGAGACGTACTCTTCGCTTTCCACCCACCCTGCAGCCAGGTAGAACAGGCGGTCAGGATTCTGGGCGATGAACTCCTTGATGATTTCGCGGTATTTGTCATAGTCGGTCAGTCCCACCTGTGTCAGATTCGCCTGTCCAATAAAGCGGTCGCCGGCAAAATGACCATGGCAATGGGATTCCAGGAATCCGGGATAGATGAAGTTCTCACCATAGTCCAACACTTCAGCGTCTGCAGCAAGTCTCTTCGCTTCCGCTGCGTTGCCGATATAGGCAAAAACGCCGTTTTTCACTACTGCAGCCTTGGCAAAGGGCCTCTTATCATCCATCGTAATGATGTTGCCGAGAATAAGTGTTTGTCTCATAATCGGTTTTGTATTATAGTTTCTTTTCATTCCACACAAAGGGTCACCCTTTGTGTTACAAGTTTTATAATCGTATGCCAATGGAACTGTTGACGAACCAGTCGTTCAGATAGCCATGGCTGGAGTTATGATGGTAGCGGATGTTGTTGAACTGACCGAAAACATTCAGGAAGTACCGCCCGAAGTTGTAGGTCACCGACACGCGGCCGTCGAAGCTGATGCTCACACCGCTGTTGAACGTCTCGCTGCCCAGGGGGCTGATGCGCACGTTCTGGTAGTACCACTTATCCCATTCTTCATAGCTGATCTGGTCGTTCCAGAACATGGGGCCTTCCATCATGTCCTCTATGTTCGTGTCATAGGCGTATGCCTTGAGCTTGTTCACGAAGGTCAGCATGGGCATGGCCATGACATTGATGAGCAGGCCGCGGCACGGCACCCAGTTGTAGGCATAGCCCACGCCCACACTACCCTGCCACAGCTTCACACGGCCCAGCCCGTGCATGAGGAATATCAGGTCGCCGTTGGAGTCGGCGGCATAGTTGATATCCGTATAGTTGAACATGCCTCCAACTATCAGCGAACCCGCCGAGCGCTTCTGTATCACCGACTGTTTGTAGGCTGCGGCATAAGAGAACTTCTTGCCGTTGAACATATAATAGGCGTCAGCCAGAAGGGTTTTCACTTTGATGGGGTCGATGAGTTTTACATTTTTCATCTCCACCAAGTCTTCCTCAGTCAGCAGGTCACTTACCATATCAATGTCCGGATGACTGTTCTCGAACGAGTGGTAACGCACGTTGAGGCTGTACGACTTTCCCGTAGCGCCGAGGGTCAGACGGGTGCCCTTGTCGCCACCAACATTTACCATGTAGCCGATTCCACAACCTCTGTAGCCTACTTTAAAGCCAATCTTCTTCGACGGTCGGGTCACCAGCCGCGTGTCGTTGTCGTACTCCTCGTCCAGCACGCTACCGTTGGTCTTCATGCTGACGATGGTCTGGCTGATGTTGCCTCTCAACATAATCAGCCAGGGCTGGTCCGGGATGTCGATATAACGACGGTCAACCCCTCTGACCACCATGGAGTCCTTTATCGTCGTTGCTTTCTTCAACAGTTTAGACATGCCGGTTTGTGCCGGCAACTGACTGCAGAACAATGTCAAGATCAATATAACTAAAGAATACTTGGCTTGTTTCATCATCATTTTATGTTTTTAGTTATTTCGTTTGTTCATATTCTGGCTACAAAATTAAAAAATAATTCTGATATAAACTCCTTTTATGTCATAATTCACACATCTTGTTCTTTGTATCACATTTTCATTGTTATTTTCAAACGAAAAACGGCTGCAAAACTACACTTTTGAACTGACAAGGATGACAGGTACCTGATACGCGTCATAATGGTACGTGTCATAACTAATATAGGCAGCGAGGCAAACAAAAATTGTCTGCCTCGCCTAAAAAATAAAACAACTAAAACTTTACTTCATCACAACCTTTTTACCATTGATGATGTTGATACCCTTGCAGGGAGCATGAAGGCGTTGACCGTTGAGGTTGAAGATTCCCTGTATGGTATGTTCATCATTATTTTCAATACTCTCATCCACGGTGATGTCGTCGATGGCCGTAGTCATCTGCTCACCATTACCAAAGTTTATCGTGAATTCGCGCGCCATAGCGATACCGCTTCCCTTGGTATATGAGAAATAAGCACGAGTAGCGTTAATCCACAATTTCTTGCCGGGCTTATACAGTTTATTATCTGCACCGAGCAAGAGATTCCTACTGTTAGCTGCCACCTGCGCTGGTGCAATCAGAGACTGGAAGCGAAGACCATTGGAGACAGTTTCGTAATGGTTGTTGGCATCTGTATCTTTAAATACAGACTGGTCGGTAATAGCCACTGTGACATTCGTGAAGATAGGATCTTCGATGACACCGCCAGGAGCATTTTCAGGTTCTCCCCAACGGATGAGGCAAGGTACGCCGGCCTGAATCTCGCCATCGTTGCTGGCTGAGAAGTTAATCGTCAGTTGATTATTTTTTTCATCCCAAGATGCACTCTTGTATGTACGGATGTCGGCTCCGGCCAGACAGGTCTTCTGCAGTTTCTCTTTCGAGAGGCTGAACGGCAGGGTCAGCGTGTTCCAGTAACCGTCCTTGTAGAGCTTGCGGTTCTTCAAGCTGACAACGGCGTATTTACCTGCCACGTATGAGGCCCAAGCCGTATTCCAATATGTATTGATATGGCTTTCACAGTCAATCTCGCAACCTACATAGACCGCACAGAACTCAATGGCACCATAGATGTTGCTGAGGTCAACTTCGTCGCCTGGATTATATACCTCAGTATTCGGACCGGCACAGTGGCTCGTCGTGTTTCCTGCTGCATGGCCATAGATACTCAGTATCCACTTGTATTCCTTGGTGCCACCAGACAGCGATGGCAAGGTAATCTTCGTGCTGCTGCCAACGTTGTAGGTCTCATTGGCCTTTGAAGATGTTGTAGCTATGGTGTAGTAGTCCACAGTGTATTGGGGAGCAGTAGCAGCCCCAGCTGCTTTGGCCACACTGGCTGCACCTGCAGCACCACCGTTACCACCGGGTTTCATGTCATCTAAGTCATTAAATGGACTGTTATCTTTACTCTTGAAATGGAAGGTACAGCCATCTTTTCCGTTGTTACCATCGGTACCGATACCGCCAGTACCGCCACCAGCACCTACATCGCCGAAGTCATCGTATACCCAAGCACTCTGGGCACAAGCGCTGCCGCAGGCACCGGAACCGCCGCCACCGCCACCGGCACCACCGGTACCGATAGGCTGTGCGCTGCCGCCGCCGGCACCACCGCCGCCGCCACCGCCGCCG
>CADCPZ010000132.1 GCA_902803475.1 uncultured Prevotellaceae bacterium | reverse complement strand
GCCCATCTCCTCAGCCCGTTTCAAGGCTGGGTCTTTCTTGTCGTAGAAGTTCTTGGCGTTCTTGCCCCATGCTCCGTAGTGATATTCATCGAGCACGATGCAGTCCCAGTCAACGGTCTGTATCCACTCGTTGGTGGCTTTAATACCGCCAACAGCATTCTTGCCCAATACGTCTTGGAACGAAGCAAAACATACAAACGGATTGCGCTCGTTCACATAGTTAAACTCGCGGTCGTCTTGTTTCTGGCAGAATTGCCAGCCCTCAAAGTCCTTATGCGTCAGCAAGTCTTCCTCCCATGCTGTCCTAACGGCAGGCTTAAACGTCAGCACCAGCACTTTCGTCCATCCCATCCTTAACGCCAACTGATAGGTGGTAAACGTCTTGCCGAAGCGCATCTTGGCGTTCCATAGAAAATGTGGAATCAGTCCTCGGTTATCAGGATCCTTCTTGAAGGCTTTGAAATATGCTGAGGTCTTCTTTACGGCCAGTTCCTGCTCTGGGCGCATGGGAAAGTTGTAGATTCGCTCTACCATTGTATTCTTTCCCTCTATAGCTGCAGCAATAGCACGCTCCACTTTGTATTCATCACACACGAACCATTCGCCTTCAGGATTCCTCACATGGTCTTTTCGCAGAATACTGTGTATCAGATGGTCGTCAAACGATGTCCCATCATGCCTCATAGCAGGACGCGCCAGCACGATACGATATTGGATGTTGCCCGTTTTGTTCTGTTCTTTTACACGAGTTTCCACATCGCGTGTGGTATAGCCCACCTTCAGCATACCCTTATGTGCCGGCACTCCTATATGTTCGTAGGCATAGATGGTAGGAGTCTCTGCGACCTTGTTTCTTAGTAAATCTGTAGTTGCCATAAGCTATTCCATTGGGCGTATCATAGATTCAATAAAAGCTATTTCTTCATCTGTTAAACTATACTTCTTATAGAGCATTTCGTCAGTCCAAGGATGCGAGAAGTCTTGGAGAGGGACGAATTTGTAAACCTCCCGTGGAGCATTTTGCGTTTTCTTCATAATCAGAACAAGATATCTAAAGAATTTCGTTTTGATGTATGAGATAATGTTCAGACATTCATTTTTTGTTAGTGTCCTCTCTTTGGGATTATAACCAATAACAATATATGTTTGAGAACATACACTACCAGGTTCTCCATAGAAAGGAACTCCGATTATTTGATGTGGAAAAGATTCTCCTGCTCCATATGCCTTAGAAATATAGACCTTGTCTACATTAATTGCTTCAGTTCCTTTAGGGATGTCATTAATGTTTATCCATCCATATCCACAAGAAATCAGATTCTTGTTAAGATAATATTTGATACCATTAACTTTTGTCTGTTCTAAAGTGTACCCCCGCCAATTAGAGCCGAGTTTCTCATGTGTTGTAAAGAAATCACGTGGACTAACAAGTGAAGAAAAGTTTCCACTCTTATAATAATTTTCCTCCAATAAAACTATTTTCTTCAATATACTCAATGCATTGTTGTCTCTTACGACGATTCCTGTACCAAAGGAATCTAAAAAATCCATACGATATGTGATATTGTTTCCATCAGATAGGTAATATCTACATTTCCCCTTATAGTTTGGCGACAACAAGAAGTAATTAACTCCACCTTTAATTTCAATGCCGTTAAAACACTCTTTTGCATCCATAAAATCATGTACCTCTATAAAATGATTTCCTTTTATCATTTCATCAACCCATTCGTTAGGAATCCCTTGTGCAGATTTAGTCATCCATCTAGATGGAGTTATCATGCATATATATTTTGGATTAAGCTTCCATGCCTGTTCAAAAAACAAGTGATATATAGACGAAGAATAGGCAGAATTTGTTGTAGTATTCTCTGATGCTCTGCTCAACTGATATGGTGGATTACCAACGATTACGTCAAATTTCATATTAAAAAAGAATTGTTTGGGATTATCTGTATGAATAAACATATAAGCATATTGCTCTGCCTCGTAGCCACGGTCGTAGACAGCTTGGGAAGCACCGCAGTACTTACACTTGCCATTAACCCATGTATGCTTGATGTTTTTATATAGGATGTTGCCACTCGATGTGGGGAACTTGCTGATGCTGTACTTACCGTTGGCATCCTTCGAGCAATACACAGAGCGACGAGCCAACAACGAAGTCAATTCTGTGATGGCGATGCCAAACACCTGTTTGTGAAGTATATGGTCTATGCGCTGCTGTCGGTCTGGAATCAGTTTCTCCAATCCTCTATCCAACCGTTTTACTATCTCGCGTAGAAATACGCCACTCTTAGTAAAAGGATCGAGGAACGTGGTGTTTGGACTTTGGAATAGTTCCTGTGGTAACAAGTCAAGCATCTTGTTAGCTAACTCTGGCGGGGTAAACACCTCGTCATTGCTCAGATTGGCAAGACAGTTGAGCACATCGGGATTGTAATTCTGTCCGTTCATAGGCTATCGTGTTATTAAGTCAACAAACCTTATTTCTTTGTTCTCATTCCAGTCGCGAATTACACAGTAGGTGGTAAACATATCGGGAACGGGATTTTCAAGCAATTCGCCTGGCGATGGATAGTCGGGTGGCACACCACGTAGGCCATCCATCTGCCACAGGTTCCACGAAATGATTTCTGCTATTCTGAGAATATTTGTCTCTGCTGGTTGCTCACCAAACTTCGCCTTGTAATAATCAATAAATGTATAGAGCAGAGCCTCGCGAGCCAGCAACAGATTATCCCCTTGCCACTCATAGCCATAGGTGTTTTGGTAGGCTACTTGCGCCCATTCCAACCATTCTTCCTTGGTGTTTGTATAATCGTTCACCAACCGCAATTTGCGGTCAAGAAGTCCAATGCGTTTTTCCAGAGGAATCTGTTCGCCAGTTGCAGCATCGTAGCGACTTACCAGATAAGGAGCCTCACCACAGGTCATCTCCAAACAGATTAGGCGTACATAGTCCTGCCAAGTCATGTCGTTGGACAAAGCATCTTCAACAAGATTATTCTGGGCATTGCATATCCACGAAGGTGTGAAAACTTCAGCCATATCCTTGGAACGGTCAATCTGGTTCTCCTTAGATTTCAGCACACGAGGACGGATTACCATTCCTCGCTCGCCTGTAATCAGTTCGGGCAGAATCTCTGAATGGTAATCATATTCACTTCCAAGCGCCTCATAGTCGTGAGTTGCCCAGAAGATGTTCTTGCCTGTGGTATGATCGCGAAGCAAGGTAGCTAACACCTCTGGCGACAATTCCATCAGGTCATCCTCCCTGATATCAATACAGGAAGGACTCGTTTCATTGTTTGGCATTTTTGCGCTTATAGCATTAGACAAAGCACTTATCGGAACTCTTTTGGACTTATACATCAAAGCCTCTATACACGATAAAAGCGTGTCCGCTCTTACCAGATATAGAGGCCGTGAGAATGCCCAAACTGAATGATAAGTGACGTCCACGCTATAAGCGCGAACAAATCACAATTATCGTTATTCAGTTTTAATTTAAGAAATTTCTCACGTTTCTATATCTTCTAATAACTGCTATTGTCGTTATTGTTTATACCCTCAAAAATCATACCAGCCCCTCCTCTGAGGTTTTTCTTGCTCGAAAGCAAGTGTCTTGCGACGATTAGCCAGTACTCGAATGCAAATATAAGAAGAATTTCTGAAACGGAAAAGGAAATCACTTGTTTTTCATAGAAAAAGGATTCTTAGGAAAGATTCCTGCGGTTACAGTTACAATGTAACCGTAACCATTAGCTGGATTACGTGAGGGAAAATTTTCCCTCACGTCGAAGACAGATTAATTTTGAGAAATTTTTCTTCATCACCCACCAAAAATGGATGAAAAACGCTGGGAGTCCCACCAATACCCACCATTACGCGACTCTATGATTAGCAGATGTACTTATCGATTTTGCGTTGGCATTCTGATCCGCCGCGATAAGATTTTTGTCTGTTGTCGGAGCCGCCTATATATATAGCGGCTCCAACAACAAACGAGAATCGCCCAACAAAACATTTCATAAACAAATATTTACACATAAAAGGGACCGAAAAAGAAGAAAGAAGACAACTTGTACAATTCAAGGAATGGTAAGTTGTTGAAAATAAACGGGTTACGAACGAGTCACAAAAGGTTACGTTTTACGACGCGAAAGGGCATGTTTTGAAGGGCAAAAGGATAGGTTTTGGCGAGTAAAAGCATAGCTTTTGAAACGCAAAACATACCCTTTTGAAAAGCAACCGCGAAAATTTTCAACAAAACGGCTGCATGAGTATGTCCTCAGCAACAGTTAGTGACAGAGTTACCACACAGCCATTCTGCTTGAATCCAACCGAATCCTTTGCCGTCAGAGGTCTTGACTTTCACCCAGTCGCCTTTGATTTCTACGGGTCTCAGGATCGTTTCCTCCTTGATGGTATAGACGACACGTGCCTTTGCCGACGGACTGCTACGCAGGAACAGGTGCTGTCCGCCGTAGTTTCGTGTTGATACTCCGATGCAGGAATAGTGTACCCAGAAGCCCGTCTTCGACCCCTTCAACGTCACCTCTTCGAAATCACCCGTGAGGAGGCCGTCGTAGCAGTCACCGTCGATTCGCCACCATCCGTTTCTGGGTGTTCGCACATCCAGCATCGCACAGGCATCGACAGGGATGCGGTCAACGACCTTGCCGTTTGGCTGATTGCGCACATTTGTAAATGGTCCATCATTGTCGTGGATGTACACCGACAGCGTCTGTGCGTTCATCTTCGTGCACGTCATTGCTGCAATAAAAAGGACAAACAAAATCTTTTTCATTGTCGAATATATTAAGTTACAATTGTCCTGCTTCTACTTGTAGGACAACCCGTTCTGTGAGGCGGTCAACACCTTCTGGGTCATATTTCTTTTTCAGGCTGGCTCCGAATGTCCAGGCAAAGGCCTGATAGAATCCTGCCTTTACGGGTCCGAGGAATGCCTGGATGAGACTGTATGACGAGGAGTTGCACTCGCGGAAGATGAGTTTGATGAGCAGTTTTCCCTGTGAATACGTCAGTTTCTTCATGCGTGGCGTATATTCCTTCTTGATACTTTTCTCCACGATTTTCATGTGCTCATCCTTCGACTTCTTGTCTGGTAGCGTCTGCAGGTATTCGTAGGTTTCAATGAGGATTTTGTTTGCCTCCTTTGCGATGGGCAGCACCTTCTTCACGTTGTACACCAGTCGGTTGTAGGCCTGTCGCTCTTTGGCACTCTCGAACTGCGGTTCCGGATAGACGTATATCTTGTTCAGTTCCACATATTGTATCGTGTCGCCGTCGTATTCCACTTCGCCGACTTTCACCATCGGCACAAACGTAGGATTGTCCATATCAATCTGTCGGTCTTCCGGATTGACATAGCCTGGTCGTTCACTCTGTGCCTTTCCTGCGAAGGCTACGGCGAGCATGAGTGCCATGATGAGGGTTCTTTTTTCCATTACGTCGGCAAAAATACGGATAATTTCTGAACTGCCCACTTTTTTTCACAAAAATAAATGTTCTTTTTTCTTTGTATTGTCCTCACTTAATCGTACCTTTGTCACCCGAAATATAATCTAAACAAATGAACATCAGAAATCTAATACTCTTGATCATGGGTATATTATGCCTATATGGTCATGCCCAGACGATGCACGACTGGGAGCAAGCGTTCACAGAGTGGACGACAATAGACGATGCCGACACCGACGGATGGGAAGATGCCTACGAGGTGTTGAGTGAACTGGAGTTGCAACCCATCAACCTGAATACGGCCACCCGTGAGGACTTAGAGCGCATTCCTTTCCTCACGGCCCAGCAGATTGAAGAACTGTACGAGTACATCGACAAATACGGCGGCATGAAATCATTGGGCGAGCTGGCTATGATAGAGTCGTTGGATCCGCACCGCAGACGACTGCTGCAATATTTCGTTTGCCTGAAAGAGCCGCAGAAAGGGTTTCCCTCGTTGAAGACCATCGCCAAATACGGTCGCCACGAACTGATGGCTACTGGTAAGATACCTTTTTATAAACGGCACGGCGACGATGACGGATATTTAGGCTATCCCTACAAACACTCGCTGCGCTACACCTTCCAATACGGCGAGTATGTGAAAGCCGGTCTGATGGGTGCACAAGATGCCGGCGAGCCGTTTTTCTCTGGCGGCAACAACTTGGGTTACGACCATTACGCTTTCTATGTATTGCTGCGCAAACTGGGTTGTCTGAAGACGTTGGCGGTGGGGCAATACAAAATCCATACGGGTATGGGGTTGGTGATGAACAATGACTTCTATTTGGGAAAGATTGCCACCCTGACGTCGTTAGGACGCTCATCGAATGTGATTCGTCCCAACACCTCACGCATGGAAGCATCCTTTCTGCAAGGAGCTGCAGCTACCGTAACGCTGATGAAAGGCCTCGACCTGTCCGCATTTTTCTCCTGGCGGAAAATTGACGCCACATTGACCAGCGACGGCAACGGCATCGCTACGCTGCTCACATCGGGTTACCACCGTACAGAGAGTGAGATGCGACGCAAACACAATGCCTCGCAAACCATCGGGGGCGGCAATATCCGCTATTCCTACAAGGCTTTCAAGATAGGCTTGACAGGGGTCTATACCTCCTACAGCAAACCATTGATCCCAACCCTTACACAGAAGTATAAGGAAATATACCCACAAGGCAACCATTTCTGGAATGCCAGCATCGACTACAGCTATACGCACCACCGCTTTGCCGTCAGCGGAGAGACGGCCATCGGCGACGGCGGCGGCATCGCCACCATCAACAGCCTTTCCTATCTGCCCGTCAGTAATCTGACGCTACTGGTCTTGCAACGCTATTACAGTTATAAATACCACGCTCCGTCGGCACAGAGTTTCTGTAGCGGTGGGAAGGTACAGAACGAAAGTGGAGTGTATGTGGGTGCCGACTGGCGCATCAACCGCCATTGGCAGCTGTCGGCCTATAGTGACTACGCATATTTCCCTTGGCCGAAATACCAGATTGGTGATGCCTCACACGCCTGGGACAACTTCCTGCAAGTGAAATACACCAGTAAACATACGGCTGTTCTTGCACGCTACCGTCTGGTGATGCGTCAGAAGGATAATGCCAAAAAGACTGCCCTCGCCGATGATATCACCCATCGCGGCCGACTGGTCTTCACTTACGACGATCAGCGTTGTTGGCAACTGAAGACACAAGCAGACATCACGTTGAATGATTACAAAGAGCGTTCGTTTGGTTATATGCTTTCACAGAATGCGGAATGGAGTCACAAATGGTTGAAAGTGATGAGCACCGTCGGTTATTTCCATACGAAAGACTACAACTCACGAGTCTATCTCTATGAGCGCGGCCCCCTCTACACCTATTCTTTCCCTTCTTTCTACGGTAAGGGTGTCAGAGTGGCGATAGTGGGTCAGGCGCATATCAGCAGAAACCTGATGGTACTCATGAAAATGGCCACGACCGATTATTTCGATCGTGACCATATATCAAGCGGATTGCAGCAAATCGACCGTTCCAGTATGACGGATCTTGAGTTGCAGGTGCAATGGAAATTCTGATTACTTATTCAACTTCCACGTAACACCATCCTTGGTATCTTTGACCTCAAATCCGAGGGCAGCAAGTTCATCGCGAATCTTGTCGCTGGTAGCCCAGTCTTTGTCAGCTTTGGCTTTGGCACGTAACTCCAAAACCATATCGACAACTTTTCCGAAGGCCTCTTCGCGGGAGGGAGAGGCTTGCCCATTGACCCCTGCTCCTTGTCCCTTGTTGCCAGACAGTCCGAGAATGTCTTCTGCAAACAGGTGCATGGTTTCCTTGAGTTCTTGCAGACACGCTGCACAGATGGTGGCTTTGTGGTCGATGAGTTTGTTGATGACGCTGCAAGCTTCGAAGAGGTGGCTGATAACCTGCGGTGTGGCGAGGTCGTCGTTCATCGCATCGTAGCACTTCTGTCGCAAAGCCTTGACGATACGCTCGGTGTCGGCATCGCAGCTGTCGGCAGGTTGGATGCGGTCGAGGTCGCTGATGGCATTCATGAGTTTCTCCAAACCTTTCTCGCTGGCGAGGAGTGCTTCGTTGGAGAAGTCAACGGTGCCGCGATAGTGAGCTGAAAGGATGAAGAAACGGATCGTCATCGGTGAATAGGGTTTCTCCAGACTCTCGTGGCTGCCAGTAAAGAACTGCTCCAAGGTGATGAAGTTGCCCAGCGACTTACCCATCTTCTGTCCGTTGATGGTAATCATATTGTTGTGCATCCAGTATTTTACCATCGGCTCTCCCTGTGAGGCTACGGCCTGCGCTATCTCACACTCGTGATGGGGGAAGATCAGGTCCATGCCGCCGCCGTGAATATCAAACTGACGACCTAAATACTTGCGGCCCATAGCCGTACATTCGCAGTGCCATCCTGGGAATCCGTCGCTCCAAGGTGAGGGCCAGCGCATGATGTGTTCTGGCGATGCTTTCTTCCACAAGGCGAAGTCGGCCTGATTGTGCTTCTCGCCCACGCCGTCGAGTTCGCGGCTGGCATCCTTGATATTCTCTAAGGTACGACCAGAGAGTATGCCGTACTTGTATTTCTTGTTGTATGCCTCGATGTCAAAGTATATGGAGCCGTTCGACTCGTATGCAAAACCATTTGCGAGGATCTCCTTCACCAGCTGTTCCTGTTCGATGATATGACCGGTGGCATGTGGCTCGATGCTGGGTGGCAGCACGTTGAGAGCCTCCATCGCCTGATGGTAACGGTTGGTGTAATACTGCGCTATCTCCATCGGCTCCAACTGTTCCAGACGCGCTTTCTTGGCAATCTTGTCTTCACCCTCGTCGGCATCGTGTTCCAAATGGCCCACATCGGTGATGTTGCGAACATAGCGCACCTTGTAACCGAGATGCTTCAGATAACGGAACAACAAGTCAAAGGTGATAGCAGGACGGGCGTGTCCCAGATGTGGATCACCATAGACGGTAGGACCGCAGACATACATTCCCACATTGGGTGCATGAAGGGGTTCGAAACGCTCTTTCTGTCGCGAAAGGGTATTATAAATCAATAATGTCTGGTTCATCATTTTATTTGACTATTTTAAATTTACTTTCTTCATCCCCCCTCCTCAGGAGGGGGTTAGGGGGAGGCCTTCATTCCCCTCCTTTAGGAGGGGGTTAGGGGGAGGCTTCCCTATATCTTTCCTCCTCGTGTCAGGAAGTCGATGACGACATCAGCATCGTCGCGCCGTTTCGCATCCAACTGCTGATACTCGTTCCACAACTCTTCCTGTCCTAAGAGTTGTTGGCGCATCACCTCTTCTGTAACCTTGAAGAAGTTGATGTTTTCCCTCGTTTCTTCGCTCCCTCGCTCCTTCGCTCCCTGAATCATATAACATACCAGGTTTTCGAGTTTCGACTTACTCTTGAATCCGCGTATGGAAAAGGGAACAGCGCGGTCGCCATAACCTACATAGATGCCTCCTGGTGTGCGAGTAACATCAGGACGGGCAAACAGGAGTTTTCCGCCTGCCAGTTCGTAGGCCTTGACGAAAACCTCATCGAAACATTTCGAGTTGCGGAGGTTCACGTACAATTCGCCTTGATGTCTGAGACAGAAAGCATGCTTACGCAACAACTTGCGCAACCGTTTGTCGTCGCTCTGCAAGGTGTAGGCCAGTCGGTTGTCTTTCTCGCTTCTCAGTGATACCGTACCCGTTACCTCCTGCCAGTTGCCTGTCAGGTAGTCACCGAAACTGGTACAGTATTTGTCTTGCGCCGAGAGCGTCAAGGCAAAGATTGTCATTATACCTAATAATAGGTTTCTCTTCATCTTTTTTGAAATTATGGTGCAAAAGTAGTGCAAACCGAAGACAATACAAAGAAAAATCCATTTTTTCTTTTATTGTTGAGGTGCAGCCTACTTTCGAGCGACAGCTCAAAAGTAGTGAAAGTTGAGAGAAGAACAAAATAAACCCGTTTTTTTTTCTTTACTCAAATAAATTTGGCATTTCACTCAATTTGCACTACCTTTGCCCTCAAAATTGATTTAAAATATGGCATACAGACGAATAACGGCAGCTGAGGCTGCTGCGATGATCAACGACAGAGATATGATGGCGCTGTCAGGATTCACACCCAACGGTAATCCGAAAGCTATCTTCCGCGAACTATCAAAACGAGCTATCAAACTGCACGAACAAGGTCAGGAGTTTGGTGTGGGCATCCTCACGGGTGCTTCCTCCTGTCAGAGTGTGGAGGGAGATATGGCTGCAGCTCATGCGCTACGCTTCCGTGCCCCCTTCTCTACTAATAAAGATTTCCGCACCCATACCAATCTGGGTGAGGTGGAATATGAGGATATGCACTTAGGCCACATGGCAGAGCGGTTGCGTCGCGGTTTCTATGGAGAAGTAGATTGGGCGATTATCGAGGTGAGCGATATGGTAGAAGGCGAACATGAATGTCGTGCCTACCTGACATCAGCCGGAGGTATCGTCAGCACCATTGTCAGATTAGCCAAACGCATTATCATCGAACACAACCAGTTTCACAATCCCAACTCCCGTTTCCTGCATGATACATGGGAACCGCGTGAGGTGTGGGACAACCGTGAGGTGATGGATATCCATTCGCCCTACGATCGTATCGGCAACGACTATGTGTCGATTGATCCGAAGAAAATCGTGGGTGTCATCGAGAGTAATATTCCAGAAGAAGCTCGCGCCTTCAAGGATCCAGACGACGAGATTATGGCTATCGGTCATCATGTGGCTGACCTGCTGGCCAACGATATGAAGCACGGTCGCATACCCAAACAGTTCCTGCCGATACAGAGCGGTGTGGGCACAACGGGCAATGCGGTACTGAAAGCATTGGGAACGAGTAAGCTGATTCCCCGTTTCAACGTCTATTCGGAAGTGGTACAGGATGCTGCCATCAACTATATGCTGGAGGGACGTATCGGCTATGCTTCCGCTACTGCGATGACGGTCACCAACGAGGCGCTGCAGCGGGTATATGCCAACATGGACTATTTCTCAAAGCACCTCACCATCCGCCAGAGCGAGATAGCCAATTCACCAGAAGTAATCCGCCGACTGGGTGTCATCGCCATCAATACACCGTTAGAGTGTGACCTTTACGGCAACGAGAACTCCAGTCATGTGTGCGGCTCAGCCCTGATGAACGGCATCGGAGGCTCCTGCGATTACGAGCGCAACGGATACATCTCTATCTTTACGACACCCTCGACGGCAAAAGGCGGAAAAATTTCTTCACTCGTTCCGATGTGCTGTCACGTTGATTCCACCGAGCACGATGTGGATATCATCGTCACTGAGCAGGGTGTTGCCGACCTGCGCGGCAAAGGACCTATTCATCGGGCACATGAAATCATCGAAAACTGTGCGCACCCTGACTATAAACCGTTGTTGCGCGACTATCTGGAACACATTGCACCGATGGGTCATCAGCCGCAACACATGCGTGCTGCGCTGGCTTTCCACGATACATTCCTACGGAAAGGCGACATGCGTCTGACCGATTTCAGCGAATATACAAGATAAATTTATGTGCAAAAATTTGCTAAATTCAAATAATATCTTTACATTTGCGGCGATAAAACCTATTTTTTAACTAAAAACAAAGAGAAAGCTATGAAAAAATTAGTAATTGGAATGTTCGCATTGTGTTTAACAATGGGCATGATGTCATGCGGTAACAAAGCTGCTGGTAACAAGGACGGTAAGGATTCTGCTGCTACTGAAGCACAGGCAGAGGTAAAAGAGGAAAAGACTGTTGACGTCAACGAGGTTTTGGCTAAGGCTAAGGCTGAAGGCGCTAACTGGGATGAGGCTCAGTGGAAAGACGCTATCAAAGACATGTTCAGAGCTCTTTCTCCTATGTTTGAATACTTTAAAGGTATAGAAGACAGGATGAAAGGGGCTGATAAGGGTACCGATGCTGAAAAAGCTGCTGCTGCTGCAAAAATCATGGAAGATGTTGAGGCTAAGCAGAAGGAATTCGAGCCAATGGAGAAAGCTATGGAGGAATTCAATACGATCGCAAAGCAGAATCCTATTGCCAAGAAACTTCTTGACGACAAAGCTTTCCAGGAGGAAATGAAGAAGGAATTCAACCTGCCTGAGAGTTTCTAACAAAAAACCGATTATAACGGTATAACAAGAGGGTGTGTCAAAATAGGCACATCCTCTTTTTTCTTTTTTGCATTGAGGCCTTTCGATAGATATTTCGTTATGCGGCAATTTTC
>CADCPZ010000131.1 GCA_902803475.1 uncultured Prevotellaceae bacterium | reverse complement strand
TTCTTTTCTCTTTTTCATATCTTTGCCACATGAAATTAGGAGTATTATTACCGCATACCAAACTCTATGGAGGGGTGAAACGTTTTCTGGAGCTTGGCAATATTTTCGTAGAAAAAGGACATGACTTCTACGTCTTCACACCAGATGGGAAATCTCCCGACTGGTTTCCGTTTAAAGGTAAGATGGCTTTGTTTTCGGATCTGCCGAGCATGGAGCTTGATGCATTATGGACGACAACACCCAGCGATTTGCCATTGATGTTGCAAGCATCAGCACATCATAAGTTATTCTATCATGTCCGCATCAAGGAGAAACTTGCTGAAATTCTCAGCCATCCAGAGATAGAACTCTATGCGTGTTCAACGAATGTCTATCGTCATGACCAGAAGAAATATGGAAGAGAGGCTTTTTTGGCTGTAGGAGGAGTAACAATACGGAACTATCAGCCAAAAGAAGACTATCAGGTCAAAGACCGTCCCTTTGTGGTAATGGGTTATGGACGCCTGGCAGAAAGCGTAAAGGGAACCCGTTATGTGGTCAGCGCCTGTGAGCGGCTTTACAAACGTGGCTACAATATCAAGTTACTGTTGTTTGATACACACACGACAGACAAGATGCGTCGGAAATATGAAAGTTTCAAATGCAGTTGTCCGTACGAATTTGTGTTGAATCATCCTTTTGAACAAAACTCAGAACTCTTCAACCGTGCCGACTGTTTTGTTTCAGCAGAGAATCCAAAATATTCAGGATGGAACAATACGGTTGCTGAGGCTATGGCTTGCGGACTTCCTGTGATTTCTACGAAAGCGGGAACCGACGACCTGCTCAAAGATGACGTCAACGGTATTCGTTCTGCACGATGGGTGTTCTGTTTCACAAAGCATCTGGCCCGACTGTATGAGGACGAGTCCTTGCGTCGCCGTTTAGGAACAGCAGCTCGTGAGCATATTCAGGCTTTTGACTGGGAAAAGGTAGCAGACAAAATATTAAAACATCTGGGTTAGAATTCCCAGATGTTTTTTATTCTTACGTCGCGGAAAATGGTCAATGCCCGTTTCAGTTTGCTGCGCAGCAAATCTTTCTGAAGTTGTTCATGCATGGGGGCATCCTCTCTCCAAGGTTCTCCCCGATGAAGCACATCACGCATAAAAGAAGCCGATGTGATACCCCATTTCCGTAAGAACTGAGTAGAGCCGTCGTTTTTTACGATACGATGTGTGGAACGCGCCTCGAAATGATATACTCTGCTTTTGTCAACACCTTTGAACAACCGTACGCCGACCTTCCATAGTTTAGCTGAGAAATCAGGGTCACTATACATTCCCGGACTATATTCCACGCTATATCCTCCCACTAAATCCCAGATGTCGCGATGCACGATATTGGGAGGCCAGGTAGCCCCCATCCAGTCTCCGTGGGGCAGGGTTTTATATTCTTTCAGGAGCCGTTCTTCTTCAAAGGTTTCAACGGTTTCTCCGTAGTTGGCTGGTGCAATCACACTCTTACAGAAGAATTTGCGTGGTTGTATTAAGGTTGATGACAAAAAGAACATCTTATGATGGAGGCTCTGTATCTCATCGTAAAGTGCTTTATCCCACTCAGGACACACATACATGTCGTCATTCATAAAGAGCATATAGTCTGTTGTGACAAGAGGACGCAGCTGATTGAGTGCCAGACAGACGCCCACATTCGACGGGGAGTGTGTATAAGAAAGACCTTGTTCCTTCACCCATTCCAAGGTGCCGTCCGAACCATCGTTGATATGGATAAGTATCTCATGTTCATAAGTGGAATTCTTACGGATGCTCTCCACGCATAACTGAAGAAACTTCAGGTTGTTCCACGTTGGAATGAGGATGGAGAATAGTTTAGCTGTCATACTTGATCTTGTTTATAACCGTGAATACTCTTTCAAAACCTGCTGTGCCACATTCTGATTCTCAAAGCGGCGGATATATTCGCGACTCCGTTCCACACGCTCTTTTCGATCCTTGATGGCTGAAAGGACCGCTTTCGCCATTCCCTCTGCATCGTCAGGATGAACATACAGACAGTCAGGACCGCCTGCCTCTTCCAGACAAGAGCCTGTGGCAGCCACAACGGGCAGGCCGCTTTGTATCGCTTCGATAATGGGAATACCGAATCCTTCATAACGAGAGGGATAGACAAATGCTTCTGCCTGCTGATAAACTGACGGCAGGTCTTCATTGGGAACACCATGTAAGAAACAGACTCGATGCTGCAACCCATTCTGTTTGATATAGGAAAGCATCGTCTTCACATAGTCTGTTGGGCGTCCGACCAGTACCAATGACAAGTCATCAGGTAATTGCCGCAAAGCCTTCACAGCCAGTAATGCATTCTTTCGCACTTCTATCGTACCAACAAAAAGGAGAAAACGTTCAGGCAACTGATACTTTTCTTTCACCTTTTGTTTGAATGTCTCGCTGGCTTTTTCTGCAAAACGGGTTCCGCACGACTGATAGATTACATCTATCCTGTCGGCAGGAAAGTCGCCATAATATAAGATATCACGCTTCGTACATTCGCTGATGGCAATGATGCGGTCGGCTTCACGAAGCGTCTGATGGAACTTTCGGGCGTAAATCTTCGTGTCTATCCAATGATAGAACGCAGGATGACGAAGGAAAATCAAGTCGTGAATGGTTACAATACCGCGTATGCCTGCAGCCTTCAGTCCTATCGGCAACTCCCCAGACAAGCCGTGAAAAACATCAATTCCGTCGTGCTGTAACTGTTTCACGATACCTTTGGAACGCCAATAATTCTTGTAAAAAGGAAATGGTCTCCGTGATGGATAAACAAACGACACATTGGGTCGCTCAATAATCTGGCAGCGCAAATCGTCGCGACCTTGATCTGGTGCATAAAGCAAGAACTGATCTGTCGGTCTTTCGACAGCCAGCGCATTGATCAAGGTACGGCCGTAGCTGCCCAGTCCTGTACCATTCGCAACGATCCGTTTGGCATCAAATGCTATTCGCATGTCTCATTTCATCATCTTTCCACACCACCTTACCTTCTTTGGTGACCTCAAAGAGTCGGTCAAATTCCTCATGGGTTCTTTTAAATCGGTTATGGCTCCACAACCAAAGGTGAGGTACTCTCTTAATGGTCTCTTCTAACAACTCAAAGTATAGGTTGGTAATCTTGAACTCTTCCTGTTCCTGCGGTGTCTCTGTCATCAGTTTCATTTCACAGTTGTAATAACCGCGCTTGCGACTGGTCACATCTCCATAGAATACCGCCATATTCATTCTCTTTGCAATTTTCTCACTGCCCGTAAGCACAGGTGTTTCGTGGTGCAGGAAGTCAACCCAGTGGTGTATGTTGTTCCACATCGGTGCTTGATCGGCGATGAGACCAACCACCAGCGTCTTGCCTTCATTGGTGAGGCTGATGATTTTCCGGATAGATTCCTTCATTGGAATACACACACCTTGTTGACGTTCGCGTACATATTTAAATAGGTGGTCGAAATATTTATTCTCCAACGGATGGTACAACTGTGTGCAGAGTACGTGTTCCGGCACCCAATACGACAATGATGTAATCCACTCCCAATTGCCATAATGCCCCAGATAAAGCGCACACGACTGTTTGTTATTGAGCGCATTGTTGAACGCTTCCATACCCGTAAATGTCATGTGCTTCATCAAGTTCTTCTTGGAGATGGTCATTAGTTTGACGGTTTCAACCAGATAGTCACAGAACCATTGATAAAAGTCCTTTTCTATCTTGCGTATCTCCTGTTTGTCTTTCTCTGGAAAGCATTCTGTCAGATTCTTCCAGATAACCTTATGGCGGTATCTGAAAACATAAGTAATGAGCAGATATAGTCCATCAGACAAGACATAAAGCACGCAGAACGGCAACAATGATATCAGAAACCAGAGTCCGTAAACAATAAGATAGGCAATATAATGTAGTACTTTCATGTTTCAATGCTTCATTTTCTTTCTCCCTTCAGAGAGGGGCGGTTGCTTTAGGGCATCAGTTGGTCGTTAACCATACGAGTCATATATTGTTGTATGATAGCCTTCAACTCCTGTTCCATCTTCTGTTGCTGTGGAACCTTACCGATAAGATTATGTTTCATCAGCCGATCGGTCAGCGCATAGATGCCTTTTGTTTTCGTACCGTCAAATTGCAGCACATAGCCGTATTTCACATACTGATAGATACCACTGATGTAGTTGACGGCATACGTCTCTTCAGGAGCGGTATTAAACAAGTCGCAGCCGAAAGCCAGATAGGGTTTGTTGAATCCCAGAATTCCCAGGACAGTAGGCAGAATGTCGGTTTGCTGTGCCACTCCTTTTCTCATGCCTGGTTCGATGGTGCCGCTGGGGTCGTAGATGATGACAGGCGCAACATATTCGCCTAAGTCGGTTTTGTATTCAGCATGATCGCTCATATTGGTGTGGTCGCTGGTCAGCACGAAGATGGTGTTCTTGAACCAAGGTTGTTTGCGTGCCGAAGCAAAGAACTTACCCAATGCCATATCGGTATAGCGGATACACTTGTGTATCTCCAGACCTTCCTCCTTGAATGTATTCTTGTACTGGTCGGGAACCTCAAACGGATGGTGCGACGATACGGTGAACAAGGCTGTCATAAACGGCTGCTTCATTTCCCCCATCTTGGTACAGTAATACTGCAGGAACGGTTCATCCCAAATGCCCCAGTTGCCGTCGAAGTCGTTGTCTCCGCCAAAACGACTGTCGGCAGCATAGTCCTGTCTTCCGTAATACTGCTGGAATCCAATTTTGTTGGCGAAAGCGAGGAAGCCCATCGAGCCGCGGTTGGCGCCGTGGAAGAATGCAGTCTCGTATCCCCAGCCCGACAACAGCCCGGCAATACCTGTATAGGTATTCATGGAGGAAGGTGTCAGGACGAAGGGTTCAACAAACATGGGAATGCTACAAAGCACACTCGGCATACCGTCGATGCTCTTATGTCCGTTACAATAGGAATATTCGAATACGGTACTTTCGGCAATCAGTCGGTCGATATTGGGTGTATAGCCTTTATATTTGCCGCCGTCAAGCGTTTTGTTGAAGGCTCCGATGTATTCCCTTCCAAAACTTTCTACAATCAGAATCACCACATTTTTCTTGTTTGCCTGCAGGGTGTCGGCAGGAACATGGATGGGATCATAGACGGCTTTGAGGGATGCTTCATCCTTGTAGTAGTCAGGAATCACAAACACACTCTTTCCCAATGTCCTCAATAAGGCAAATGGGGTATTGAGCACAACGGCACATTCCTGCGGACTGCTCACATACTGATTGGCGTTGCTGATGGTGATGGGGCGCACACCAGACTGCAGGCCTCCGCGACAACCGCCGATAGCCAGCGGAACAACGGCTGCCAGTATCAGCAAGTGTACGCCCGTAAACGATAGCCGTTCGCGTACAGACAAATAATCCTTGGACGATATTTTCGGTGTGCGGTAGAGTTTCCATAAGGCAAATACTACAGCTGCTGTGAGCAAAACGAAATACCAATGGTTGATCAATTCCGTCAGGAAGATGCCACCTAAGTTGTTTTCGTTGTCAAACTCCTGAAAAACCGATGTGGTCGTGCGACGAAGGGTATATGGGAAATACACGGAGTCCATCAGGTTCAGCACCAGTGCCAGACTATTGACAACGACAAACAGCCACTTGCAAATCTGGTGGAAGATACGTGTTTCCTTCAGCCACAAGGGGAACAGCATCAACACGATCCACAAAGCATTGGTATAGATGATGGCAGAGGTGTCGAACAGCAGTCCGCCCTGATACCAATTCCACAACGATTCCGTATTGATATTGGCAGCAAAGGAACTGTAATTCTCCAACAGGTAGGCGGTACGGGAAATGAAATACACAATGTAGGCCAACAATAAGTTGACCAGCAACGACCATAGATTGTCTAATATCCTCTTCTTTTTCATCACTTACTTCTTCTCTCCTTACTTCTTCTCTCCTTACTCCTTCTCTCCTTCTTATATCGCCTGCATATCATGCAGTTTTTTGTAATAACCCTCTTGTTCCAATAGCGACTCGTGAGTACCGCGCTCTACAATCTGACCTTCGTGCAAGACATAAATCTCATCGGCATTCTTGATGGTTGACAGACGATGGGCAATCGCTACCGTTGTGCGCGTCTTCATCAGTCGTTCTAATGCATCTTGTACGAGTCGTTCACTCTCTGTGTCGAGAGCCGATGTGGCTTCATCGAGAATCAGGATCGGCGGATTCTTCAAGATGGCGCGGGCAATGCTCACACGCTGTCGCTGACCACCAGACAATCTGCCGCCTCTGTCGCCAATATTGGTATTGTAGCCATGCTCGCTCTGCATAATAAACTCATGGGCATTGGCGATTCGGGCAGCCTCTTCAACCTGCTGTTGGGTAGCATTGTCAACACCGAAGGTGATATTCTTATAGAAGGTATCATTGAAAAGAATTGCTTCTTGGTTCACATTGCCAATCAACTGTCGCAGGTCATTAATGCCTAAGTCTTTTACGTTGATGCCGTCGATGAGAACCTCACCTTTTTGTACATCATAATAGCGTGGAATCAAGTCAACGAGGGTCGATTTACCGCTGCCCGATTGTCCCACGATAGCTATCGTCTTACCTTTCGGAATCACCAGGTTGATGTCCTTCAGCACCCAGTTTATTGTTTCTTCGTTCTCCTTACTCCTTTCGTCTTCATTCCTTACTCCTCTTTCTTGATACCCAAACCATACATGGCGGAACTCAATCTGGTGCTCAAAGCTCTTGATGTGTGTCGGATTCGCGGGGTCTTGTATCTCTACCTCTGCCTGCAGAATCTTATCCACACGCTCCATTGATGCCAGACCTTTCGGAATGCTGTAGCCCGCTTTCGAGAACTCTTTCAGCGGATTGATAATCGAATAGAGCATCACCAGATAGTAGATAAATGTCGGTCCGCTGATTACGGGGTTGTCGCTCAGTACCAACGTGCCGCCAAACCACAATACGATGATAATCATCACCGTCCCCAGGAACTCACTCATCGGGTGGGCCAGCTGCTGGCGGATATTCACTCGCATGATGTTGTCGCGGTATGCCGTATTCACACGGTCGAAGCGTGCATTCATCTTTTCCTGTGCAGAAAAGGCCTTGATAATACGCAGACCGCCCAACGTCTCTTCCACCTGACTCATCGTATCGCTCCATAGTGTTTGGGCCTTCATACTGTTTTGCTTCAGTTTTCTGCCCACAAATCCCATGAACCAGCCGAATACGGGTACAAAAACCAGTGTGAATACTGTCAGCTCCCATGAGACAACCATCAATGCTACGAAGTAAGCAATAATCAGTACGGGATTCTTAAACAGCATATCCAACGAAGACATGATACTATTTTCAATCTCCTGTACATCACCGCTCATTCTTGCGATGATGTCGCCTTTGCGCTCTTCCGAAAAGAAACCTAACGACAAAGCATTGATTTTCCGATATAGTTGGTTTCGGATATCACGAACCACACCCGTCCGAACGGGAACGATTGTTGCCGAACTCAGGAAGTAGGCTCCCGTCTTCAATGCTGTCATCACTGCAAGAAAAAGACCGATAATCAGCAGCGTGTTCGCTTCGCCCATCTCACCAATGAGTTGCTGCACATAGTAGTCGGCATTGTTCGAAAGTACATCTTTCCAGTTCGACCAGTCCCATTCCATCAGTTGTGTTGCTGAGCCGGCACCGTCCACTTTGAATAATATCTGTAGGATAGGTATCAATGCCATAAACGAGAAGATGTTCAACACAGCAGACAGCACGTTGAACACGACCGACAGCACCAGGTATTTCTTATAAGGCGGCACAAATCGCCGCAACACATTCAGGAAATCTCTCATACATTAACAGATATCGGCTGCAAAGATAATAAAAATAATTAAAACCAAAAAACTTACACCTCTTCACCAAACAGAGTGGCACTGGTAGAGCCGGTGATGCGTACGCGGACAAATTCACCGATATGATGATTGCCCTTGTCGAAGATGACCATCTTGCCCTGTTCGGTTCGACCGCACAGTTGCTCACGACTGCGCTTGCTGAAGCCCTCAACGAGCACTTCAAACTCCTTACCCTCGTCCTTGCGGTTCTGAATAGCCGACTGTTCTGTCTGTAGAGCAATCAGTTCGTTCAGGCGGCGAATCTTTTCTTCCTCTGGAACATTATCGGGCAGATGTTTCGAGGCGTAGGTACCAGGACGCTCAGAATATTTGAACATAAAGGCAGAGTCATACCCCACCTCTCTCATGAGAGACAGCGACAACTGATGATCGTCTTCCGTCTCGTTGTGGTAGCCAACAAATATATCGGTGGAAAGGCCGCAATCAGGAATGATACGGCGGATGGCGTCCACGCGGTCAAGATACCACTCGCGGGTATATTTCCGGTTCATGAGTTTCAATATCTTGTCAGAACCAGATTGTACGGGCAAGTGTATCTGTTTGCAAACGTTCGGCATTTCGGCAATGACATGCAAGGTTTCGTCGCTCATATCTTTGGGATGGGAAGTGGTGAAGCGCACACGCATCTCCGGAGCTTCCAAAGCAACCCTTCTCAAGAGATCAGGGAATAGCAGCTCCCTCTCCTCTTGGAGAGGGCGGGGGGTGAGGCTCCTATACGAATTTACATTCTGTCCCAGCAACGTTACTTCTTTAAATCCACGGTCGCGCAGGTCACGCACTTCTCGGAGGATGCTCTCTACATCACGGCTACGCTCACGTCCTCTGGTATAAGGTACGATACAATAATGACAGAAGTTGTTGCAGCCACGCATGATGCTGACATAACCGCTGATACGATTGCCGCTCACACGTCGTGGGACAATGTCACGATAGGTTTCGGTGGTTGATAGTTCTATATTCATGGCTTTGTGCCCTGTCTCCACCTGTGCAATCAGGTCGGGCAGCGTCAAGTAGGCATCAGGACCAGCCACGAGGTCGGCGTGATGGTTCTCTAAAAGATCTTTCTGCACACGTTCAGCCATACATCCCAGCACACCAATGATAAGGGTTGAAGGTCTCTTCTTTTTCAATGCGTTCAGCGCCTCTAATCGGTGGATGATTTTCTGTTCGGCATTGTCACGTACCGAACAAGTGTTCAGGAATACGGCATCAGCCTCTTCAACAGACTCACAAGGCTCATAACCCGCCATTTGCATCACGGATGCCACTACTTCTGAATCGGCTACGTTCATCTGGCAGCCATACGTTTCGATATATAATTTTTTCATCTTTGTTTTGTTTTCTTTTCTCTTACTTCCATTTCCAGTTCCTTGATACAACCAACAGTGCGAAATAGAAGATGGTTCCCGTGACAAAGCCTGCAAGGGAGTCAATCAAATAGTGTGCCTGGATATATACCGTTGAGAGACACAGTAGCAGATACAGTGGTAGCAGCCACCAGAACAGCTTGTATTGTCGTATATGTAGTACCAGCCACATCAGCATGGTGGTGATGCCAACGTGCGAACTGGGGAATGCGGCTGTGGGTCGCTCGCCAGCCTCATGGGCATCTGTCAGCAGATGATAGCCGATACCGTCGGCATATCCCGGTGACGGCAGACAGTCTCGGTGATAGTTGAAATAGTCGTGTACATTGGGGAAGATACCCGCGATGATATTCTTCACACCTACGGCCTTGTAATAGAAAGTTGGTCCTGCCACAGGGATAACGATATAGATGGCATAAAAGATGAAGAAGCCTGCCAGTACGATGAACGATGCCCGCTCAAACTCCTGATACTGATATAGGAAATAATAGAACAAGACGGTGAAAATCATCGGGAAATATGCCACATACGCTATATCCAGCACTTCACTGTAAACAGGTGATGACCACTGTTGTGAGAAGATTAGGGCAGGCTGACAGCCAAACCAGTCCTGGTCCCATTGGGCAAAGATATGGTCGAGATTGGGTAGGATGCGGTTGAGTTCGTAGGTGTCTGGATACCACCACGCCAGCAGCCCAAACTGTACGGCCACGCGGATAAAACGTGTTAGTCTGCAAGGCAGCAACCGATAGACGCCCCACAGCAGAAGCGTTGTTACCAGGATGCGCAAGCGTCCCCAGATCATCGCCTCTGGATTCACCAATTTGGTCTGCAGGAAGAAGGTGTAGAGCAGGGTGAGCACCAGATATGCCACCATGACCCACTCCAATGCCATCAATCCTTTCTTCGGCTTTTTCTCTATCTTAAACAGGTTCTTTATAAACGTTTTCATCTTACAACCATCCTTGCTCTTGATACCAGGCTACTGTTTCTTTCACTCCTTCTGCCAGTTGATAGGAGGGTCGGAACCCCAGTTCATCAATGGCGGGCTGGATGTCACAACGCCAGTTGCGCTGTTTCATAATGTTATATTTGTCGTTGTTCAAAGCGGTTACCTTTCCAGTGAGGTGTCCCCAGTATTCTCCGAAGAAGGTGATGATGCGTAGCACCCAGATTGGTGCTTTTACACGAATCCACCAGGGCCGACCGAGTTCCTGATGGATGAGGTCACTGAACGTACGACTCTGATATACTTGTCCGTCGCTGAGGAAATAGCAGCGACCGGTTTTTCCTTTTTCGAGAGCAAGGAATACGGCCTGTACCACATCTTTCACATACACGAAGGTGATGTCTTGTTGCTTGTATCCCACCGCAAAGTCCATGTGTCCCTTGATACTCTTTGCCATCATGAAATAGTCTTTCTCGCGTGGACCATAGACGCCCGTCGGACGGAGAATCACGTAGGGGAAAGCAGCTCCTTGTTCCTTGCTCCTTACCTCTTTCAACAGCTGTTCCGCTGCCAGCTTGCTTTTGCCGTATGCCGTATTGGGTTGTGGCTCATCGCTTTCACGGATGGGTTCGTAGGGCTGTTGCTCGTGAATGGCTCCGAAGATACTGAGGCTGCTGACAAAGACAAACCGTGTCAACGGCATTTGCAGTTTGATGAGTGCATTTACTAAATGCTTCGTGCCCTCTGTGTTGATACGGAAGAAGTCTTCCTTGTGCAAACATTTCGTCACACCTGCAGCATGTACTACATAGTCGAATTGGTGTGGGCGCAGTTGTTCCGTCAGTTCTTCTTCTGATGAAAGATTCAGTTCAATGAAATGAATGCGCTCATCCTGTAGGAATGCCCGACTACTGCTCTTGCGTACGGCAGCCCATGTCTCCATTCCTTGTCGCAGTGCCTCTTCTACGATAAAGGATCCGATGAATCCACTGGCTCCTGTAACGAGTATTTTTTTCATGTCAACAAACTCCAATCGTAAAAATCGGTGCAAATTTACACAAATTCACACAAAAAGCAAAAAAAATCCTTCATTATCAGTGGTTTATTTAAAGAATATATTTATCTTTGGCTTCGAAATATAAAAACACCAGAATCGAATCATTAAAAACACAAGAATATGAGTAAAGGAAAGAAAAGCGCACGGCGCTACAATAAAAAACAGATGGTTGAGTTACTGACCAACTTGTTCCAGTCGAGAGCCAACGAGACACTGAGTTTCAAACAGATATTCAAGGCGTTGCACTTTGACACCCATCCCGCCAAGATGCTGGCCATCGACGTGATGGAAGAGATGGCTTGGGACGATTTTCTGAGCAAGGTGAGCGAAAACTCTTATCGCCTGAACACCAAAGGACAGGTGCAGGAGGGCATCTTTGTACGCAAGACCAACGGTAAGAACTCCGTGATTCCCGATGGCAGCGACAAACCAATCTTCGTGAGTGAGCGTAATTCGCTGTATGCGATGAACGGTGACCGTGTCCGCGTGTCGCTGATGGCCCGCAGGCGCAGTCATATCAAGGAGGCGATGGTGACGGAAATCATCCAGCGAGCCAAAGACACGTTTGTCGGTAAACTGAAGGTGGAGCGCGACTTTGCCTTTCTCATTATGGAGAGCAACATGTTCGCCAATGATATCCTCATCCCCAAAAAGAAACTCAAGGGTGGTAAGACGGGTGATAAAGCTGTCGTACGTGTGACCCAGTGGCCATCGCGCGAATCGAAGAATTTGGTGGGAGAAGTGATCGATATCTTGGGAAAGACGGGTGAGAACAATGCTGAGATGCATGCCATTCTTGCCCAGTACGGACTGCCCTATCGTTATCCGAAGGCGGTAGAGGACGCTGCCAATAAGATTACGGGAGAGATTACACCCCAGGACCTCAAGGAACGTGAGGACTATCGCGATGTGTGGACTTGCACCATCGACCCCTACGATGCCAAAGACTTTGATGATGCGTTGTCGATTAGGAGCAAGGGCCAATTATTCGAAGTTGGTGTCCACATTGCCGATGTCAGTCATTATGTCACCGAAGGTTCCATCATCGACAAAGAAGCGCAGAAGCGCGCCACGAGCGTCTATCTCGTTGACCGCACCATCCCTATGTTGCCCGAACGGTTGTGTAACCAGGTTTGTTCGCTGCGTCCTGACGAAGACAAGCTGACCTATAGTGTGATTTTCACGATGGACAGTGAAGCCAACGTGAAAAATTATCGTATTGTGCACACCATCATTCGATCAAATCGGCGTTTTTCGTATGAAGAGGCACAAAGTCTGCTTGAACAAAATGGCGTTGTTGATGGAACCGGTCAGCCCGCTCCAGCTCCAGGTAAGAAGGGTTATCAAGGCGAGTATGCCGAGCAGATTTGTCTGCTCGATGCCCTTGCCAAGAAACTGCGCGAGAAACGTTTCAAGAATGGTGCCATCAACTTCGATTCTGAGGAACTGCATTTCGATATCGATGAGAAAGGGAAACCGACACGTGCCTATTTCAAGCGTTCAAAGGATGCCAACAAACTCATCGAGGAGTTTATGCTGTTGGCCAACCGCACGGTAGCAGAACACGTTGGAAAGGTGAAGAAGGGTGTGAAGGCAAAAACACTTCCTTATCGTGTTCACGACAATCCCGATCCGCAGAAACTTGAAACGCTCAAGGATTTTGTGGTGAAGTTCGGCTACCGCATGAAGAGTTCCAGTACGAAGAATGCGACGGCAAAGAGTCTGAATAAACTCATCAGCGACTGTGCCGGCACCAATGAGGAGAAACTGATCCAGACCGTTGCGCTCCGTGCGATGATGAAAGCAAAATACACCACGCATAACATCGGGCATTTCGGTCTTGCCTTCGACTACTATACGCATTTCACATCACCCATCCGGCGTTATCCCGATACGATGGTTCACCGTCTGCTGACGCGTTATGAACAGGGTGGACGCTCTGCCAACCGCGAGAAATATGAGGAGTTGTGCGAACACTCCAGTGATATGGAACAGCTGGCCCAGAATGCAGAGCGCGACTCTATCAAATATAAGATGGTGGAGTTTATGGGCGATCACGTAGGTGAGGAGTACGATGCCCACATCAGCGGCATCCAGTCGTATGGCATCTATTGTGAGATTGACGAGAACCACTGCGAGGGAATGGTTCCTATGCGCGACCTCGACGACGACTACTACGACTTCGATGAGAAGAACTACTGTCTTGTTGGGCGCCGCCGCCATCATAAATACCAGTTGGGTGATGCCATCCGCATCAAGGTGGCACGCGCCAACCTCGAAAAACGTCAACTCGATTTCACAATCGCAGAGTAATCACTGTGCTATTTTATGGGATGAACACTTTCTTTCCGTTTACAATGTAGATTCCCTTGACCGTAGGCTTGCCGCTCAGTTTTCGACCGCTCAGGTCGTACCAATCTTCCGAATCTTGAGAACTGAATCCAGCAGCCTGCATCTCTTCGATACCAGTGGGATTATCGTCGAAGCTCAAAGCGATGCGTCCCTCCGAAGGAATATCGCTCATAGCCAGCCAAGCAACGTACGGCGGCAGCGTATTATTCTTCGGATGGTAGGCATAGAAGCCGAGGTTGTCGTATGAATTATCGCCTATGGGACGACCCAACGTCAGGAAGTTGGTCATCATCTCGGAGGCGGTCATCTTATGTCCACTGGGATCTACACTACCCTTGAAGAGATTGTTCTCGTAATCGATAGCAGAACCAGGATCGCTACCCTCATAACGTGACAGGTAGAGCGTTCCTGTGCCTTCGTAGGACAGCAGCACTGGCGTCAGAGCCGGTACGATACCGCTTGGGATTTTCTTCAGTTTGAGTTTGCCGTCGCCAATAGATTTAGCCCACCAAGCCGTCACTCCCTCTGGCATTTCCACGGGATAGCCCAGTATCAGCGTTGATATACCGCCAGGATTGCGATTGATGGGGAAATAACTGAACATGTGGTTCTCTACGTCCTGATAGTCAGAATAGAACTCATTCCATCCTTCGGCATTGGTGAAGCCATAGCCTTTTGGACCTTGATGTCCGTAGATGAGATGGTTGGTCGTACCGTCTTTGATATACACATCGAGGTCGGGCGAACAACCATCGAAGATATGGTCACCCTTGAGGTCGATGGTAGGCGCCTTGTTTTCATTGTCGTCCACAAGTGTACCAGGCTCAACGAACGTGTTGACATAGAGCGTCTTCAGATTACCCATATTCTCGAAGGCATAGTCGGCGATGCTGTCGGCAAACTCCTGGTGGATGGTCAGCGTCTCTAAGTTTTTGGGCGCTGTGAGGAAACATTTGCGAGAGACGCTATAGAGTCCGCCGTCCATCACCGCTCCACTCGTGCTACCCTCGGCTAAGACAAAGGCATTCTGCACCTGATGGCGCTGGGGTACGGCCACACTATCGACGAGTGCAGGAATGATGACGC